>DATBEY010000013.1:0-5379 GCA_036558765.1 Binatia bacterium
ATTCTCTTGGTTACGGCAATCGTAGCGATGCTAACGCGTAGACTCGGCATTCCTGCCAGTTCCGGGTTGGTCGTCGCCGGTTTAGGCCTTGCGCTATTGCCTGGAACCATCAACATACCTTTAACCAAGGACCTAATTTTCGACGCCTTTCTGCCGCCCCTCGTCTTTGAAGCCGCGTTGTATATTAACTGGAGCGAGCTTCGGAAGGATTCGGCTGTAATCGTCACGCTTGCCACGGTGGGCGTGTTGATAACCGCCGGTGTCACCGCGGTCGGGATGCATTATCTTGTCAAGTGGAGTTGGGAAGCGGCCGGGTTATTTGGAATATTGGTCGGCGCAACTGATCCGGTTTCGGTGATTGCGACGTTCAAGGAAGCGGGGGTTCGCAGCCGCTTGCGCCTGCTCCTTGAAGCGGAGAGCCTGTTTAACGACGGCGTAGCGGCGGTAGCTTTCAGCGCGGCGATCCTCTGGATACTGGGCGAGAAAGTAACGACTTATGATATTGCCCGAACCTTACTGACGAGTGTTTTTGGAGGAATATTCTGTGGCGCCGTGATTACGTCTGCAATCCTACTTCTGGCCGGTCGGACGAAAGATCATTTGACTGAAATCACGTTGACAACCGTGGCCGCTTACGGATCATTTTTATTGGCGGACCGCTTACAACTGTCGGGCGTGCTTGCTTCACTCACAGCGGGGCTAATCGTTGGCAATACCGGTTACTTACGTTCGATACATAGCCGGCAGGCTGTTGAATCTTTCTGGGAGTATGCGGCTTTCGTAGCAAATTCATTCATTTTCGTTTTGATCGGCGTACAAATGGTGGAGCAACATTTCACCAGCGTCGCGAGTATTGTTCCAATAGCCATACTTATAACAATGGTTGCCCGAGCCGCTGCAGTCTACCCTTGCTGTGCGTTGTTTGCCGGCTCAACAGCTTGGGTTCTACCGCGCCACCAACACATTTTATTCTGGGGCGGCCTGCGCGGCGCCTTAGCTCTCGCGCTGGCGCTCGGGTTGCCTAGCCAATTGGCTTATCGCGAGGAAATCATTGCCACCGTCTTCGGGATCGTTATCTTCTCGATTTTTGTCCAAGGCTTAACGATTAAGCCACTCCTTCGTGGACTCAACAGCGTAACGTAACCTACGGGCATCGTTGTCGACGAATTAACAGCGCTTTGCACGAGTGCACGATCAGCTGGCAAGTACCTATCCGCTATTTCGCAAGCTGGACGCCCAATCGGCTCTGCCAGAAAGCTCCCGTTCGCATGGCAAGTATGCGATCAGCTTAGGTTGCCTCGAAGCGGCGCGTTTCGCTGAAGTCGAATGATTTCTAGCTTGCAAGTTGCAGGCAGCGGTCAGTCGGCTGGTTAGAAGCTATCACCGCCGCGAAGCTCTGGCATTTCAACAAATCGATGGCACGGTTCATGCGCATAGGATAAAAGTTTATCTTGCAGCAGGTCCGTAGCTTGAAACATGCCGAAGATAGAGCTGGAACAGGTGACAACAAGCAGCCCGGAGTTCTCGGGGGAAATACAGAAGCAAACAAATCATGAGAGCGACACACGCTATACAAAAAAGCGTAACTTGTTTGGCAGAATTCATACCTTTGATTCGCTCAGCATCCGCGACTATCGCCTCCTCTGGCTTGGACAGCTCGATACCAGTCTTGGCCAATGGATGGACAGCATCACCCGCGGCTATCTCATTTACCACATCACCAGTTCGCCGCTTCAGCTGGGTCTTGCCGCCGCGATGCGTGGCATCCCGCTTTTCCTTTTCGGCATCGTGGCAGGCGCGCTGGCCGATCGCTCCGGCCGCAAAGCGCAGCTCATCGTCGCTCAAGTCACCAACGCTCTCCTGAATGTCATCCTGGCAACTCTGGTTCTCACGAACCGTGTCCAGCCATGGCACGTCTACGTGACCGGCTTCCTGGTTGGCACCGTTCAAGCCTTTCAGAATCCAGCTCGCCAAACCCTCGTGAGCGATATCGCCGGGTCCAAACACCTGATCAATGCACTGGCGCTCAATTCCATGGCCCTTAACAGCTCGCGCGCCGTAGGGCCCGCCTTCGCCGGTTTCCTCATTGCCACCATCGGTGTCCACGGTTCCTATTACGTCCAGGCCTTTATGTTTCTTCTCGCCACCGTCTGGACCTTTCAGATGCGAATCCCAGAGCGCAGCCAGGAATCAGTTCGCGTCGCTCAAGAACCATTTTTCAAGAGTATCCAGGCTGGCTTTGCCTATGTGACCGCAAACCGTAGCATCCGCACACAATTGATCCTGGCTCTGGGCCCTCTGACTCTCGGCATGCCCTTTACTAATATGATGCCCATTTTCGCTAGAGATGTTTTGCATGGAGGCGCCCAGCTCCAGGGATTGTTGCTGAGCGCATTCGGCATTGGCTCGTTGCTCGGTGCGCTCGTGGTAGCGTCGATACCGCGCCGAAATGCCTACGCCCTCCCGGCGGTCATCGGCGCGGCGGTATTCAGCATCGCTGTGTTTTGCTTCGGGCTATCGAGCTGGACCTGGTTATCGCTTATCTGCGCGTTTATAAGCGGCGTTTTTATGACCACTTACCAGACTCAGGACCAGGCCTTACTGCAACTGAGCGCGCCTCGCCATATTCGGGGCCGCGTCATGAGCTTTTACTTGATGAGTCGAGCAACGGTCCCGATAGGGACGCTGCTTGCCGGCGCACTCGCCAATTACTTCGGCGGCCCTGCCGCCGTACGGCTGATGAGCTTGAGCGCGCTTGGCGTGATATTGCTGGTCATCGGAACACACCCGGGATTCCTAAGCCTAAAAGTCAGCCTTCAAGAAGACCCCCATTCAGGCGCCATTATCGAATAGAAACCGCCATACGCGGCTTGCTCGATCGACGTTCACATCCCCCAACCGTAGGAGCGGAAACTCATTCGATTAAAATCAACTTTGCACGTCTGGGAAAGCTTCGGCCAAATTTCTCGCTGCTGCTATTGAGGTGTGTTCGCTCTTTTTCCGTTCAAACCTACCGGTTGCAATTTGCAAGCAACTGGTAACCGACGCTTGCAAGTTGCAAATCGGCTGGCACCCGGTCCGTACGAACTCTTTCGCTACCGGCTGAAATTTCGCCATTTTAGCAATCACCTATCGTGGCATGTTTTATGCGGATCGTTCCTATTGATCGGGAATCTCGGAAGGAGAAATCCGATGAACGGATCACAGATTCACATTCTGGTCGTCGATGACGAGCGCAATATTCGCAATAACCTCGGCATGGTCCTCGAGGCGGAAGGCTACGAGGTCGACAAATGCGCCAATGGCGACGACGCAATCCTCCATGTCAAGCAAGGGCGCTATGATATCGCCTTCGTCGATATTCAGATGCCTAAGATGGACGGCCTTGAATTGCTTCGTTACCTGCGCGGCCTTAGACCCAAGATGCCGGTGGTCATATTAACCGCCTATGGAACGGTAAATAGAGCCGTGGAAGCGATGAAACTTGGCGCTGTCGATTTTCTTGAAAAGCCCTTCGACCCCAAGGCGATTCAGCTTCTCTGCAAAGAAGTTCTAGAGCGCGAAAGAGTCGGGACCACCGGCACGGTGGATGATCTTCTTCATCTGGCGGGACTGGCGCGGGAGCGGAAGGCTTTTACTGAAGCTCGCGTCCATCTAAAGCTCGCGATGATGCGCGGTCTCACTCGTCCCGAGCCATACTATGAATTGGGCAGACTTGCCGAAGAGGAAGGCCAGGTGAATCACGCCGCGCAATATTATTATATGGCGCTCGAAGCCCAATCTGATTTCGAGCCCGCTCGCACCGCGCTTACCCGGCTCGGACGAATCAGGGAAAGGCCGACCGCTTAGGAAAAGTCATGTCGATTATTACGGTATCACACGACGCCTTCGGCGCGGGTCGCGCCGTAGCCGAACGAGTCGCTGAAATTCTGGGATATCCCTGCATCAGCCGCGAAGTGCTGATCAAGGCGAGCGAGCGTTACGGCATTGCGGAGGTAAAATTATCTGAAGTTCTCGGAGAAAAGCCGCGTCCCTGGTGGGCGCAGTGGGTTGAGAACTCGAGAATCTATCGCGCTGCGCTGCAAGCGGCGTTATGTGAGCTCGCGCAGGATGGCAACATCGTTTATCACGGCCGCGCCGGTCAGGAATTCTTTCCCGGCATTCGTCACGTACTCAATGTCTTTGTCGATACGCCGATGGAGTCACGGATCCGACAGGTGATGGCACGCAAGGGGTTTGAGGAAGAAGCCGCGAAGAAATATCTCGAGGAATTAGACCGAGTCCGCGCCCGGCGCATCCGGGAGCTATTTAAAATTGATTCGCGCGATTTATCCAAGTACGACATCGTCATCAATACTGCTAAAACCACAGTAGAGACCGCCACACAGATGATTGCTGAAGTATCTCAACGTGCGGAGTATCGGCCAACAGCTCAGTCTCTTCAAGCGATGAAGGACCTAACGGTCACCGCCGCCGTCGAGGCCGTGCTCACAAGCTCCGGTCTGCATATTCAGAATCTCGAGGTGGAAACCCATTACGGCAATGTTTGCGTTGACGGCATCATTCTAGCCGAAGAGGTGCGGGAGCTCGCCGTTGACGCGATTACGAAGATCCCCGGTGTCGCCCGAGTTATCAATCATTTTATAGTAAACGCGCCCGAGCACTACCTGTATGGAGACAGGCGCTAGAAAGAAAATCGAACCTATTTTGAATGTTTAGCAGCGAGGGAACCATGGAAGACAAGAGTACCGCCGAATCGGCAATCATGAACTGGATCACTAGACTCACCAGAAAAATAACTTCAGGAAAAATTGTTCCCGTGCATTACGCCGAGGATATACCGGCTGCCATTGCCGACGCCATCAGAAGCGCCCGGGCGGTGTGGATCGTCGGGTTACCCGATTCAACCTTCGATATCGATGGCTTGTTTGACAATTGCGAAACCAGAAAACTGACTTCACTTTCACCGGCGCAAAACAGGAGGAGACTTATGTTTCCGTGTCCGGTGCATAGCGGATTGGGCAGCGAACCACGAGGAGACGTGATACGACGCACCAAGTTGGCCCAGAACTGGGGCTTTGACGTCAAATGGGTCGATCATGAGATTCTCCAATCCATGGTCATCGTGAACCCACCTACAGAACACGATCCTGATCTTGGCGATGGCTTGGTTCTACTGGACGTGTTGCTGCCGAACACGACGGCGCGCGCGAAGTTCGAAATCACCCAAAAGGACCAAGAAACAATGTTTTCCGATCTCGTCAGGTCTTTCAGTCGCACATGGGGAACAGCGCACGATCCATCTTATAAAAGAGAATCGGGAAAACCAGCACGCCGCTTAACCGGATTGTTCGTGGCCTAAGTCAGGGCATACCCCCC
>DATBEY010000014.1:0-10293 GCA_036558765.1 Binatia bacterium
GCAGAGGAGAATATAAACCGGCGCCATTGTCGACGATCCAAAACCTTCGGCTTCGGCCTTATTTTACCCGGATAGATGGTGGATCGGAAAGAGATCACGGTCGCCGCACTCGCACGGGCTCTATCGCTACAAAGCCAATGCACGGAAATCGAGCCTGTTGCCCGCCATCGGCGGACACCAGAAATAGCTTCCGGTGATCGGCAAGGTGAACTTGAAAAGCGCGTCGGTGATGCCGTCCTCCGCGCCGACCATTCTCCTTAGCTGTGCCTCGAAGGCGTTGAACGACTTTCCGAACGCAACGAAGTTGAGCCCGCCGCGCATGCCGTCTGCCCATGGCATCGAACGGCGTAACACAAAGGCCTCCGGCTCAAAGCTTTCTTGTGCCGTGCGCTTGACGTGGGATGACGGCGGAGCATCTTTCAGTTCTTCGTTGTCGCTCTTTCGTCGGCCGATGGCATTGTCTTGATCCTCGCTCGACATCGAGTCGAACGCCTTGAAATCATGGACCCACTGTTGAACCGCGACAAAACTTGACCCGTCCAACCCGCTGCCCTGGCCTTGTACGATCGCCGCCTCTAGCGCTTTTTTTCCTTGCGGGTTTTTCCGTGCCGTCTTCGTACCCGGTAAGATCCCGACCGCCGCCGAAGTTAAACCCATCGATGATGGCGTCCAAATTGAACTCGGAGCCAACCGCTTCGACGAGCTTTCTTGACGTGTGTAACAGATCACCGCGATCGGCGCCGCGCAACCAGCACCAGAGCGCCACCGAGTTCGACGGTAAAATAAGCCCGTTATCAAAATGGGTCGGGAATGGACGCAAACCGGGAATTCTTTTGCCCAGCGATACCGAAAGCGGCTGACCGATACCGACCACCAGTTGATCGCCATCGGCGATTTTTTTTAGCTCCAGTAATCCTTCACGCGGCCTGACTCCGGCTTTGAGGGAAAAGCTCAAATAGCGCCCAAGCCGCGGGACAGGTGCCAAAATACCCTGTTGCGTTGCCGCAGCTGCTGAAAACTCCTGTAAGTTGTTGGAGTTAATACTGAAATTTGCCACGCGAAAAGACCCCCAAAATCAACATATGTCGACATGCGGGAAGCAGTCTCTATCAAATAGCATTAGCCAAGACTGCAATCCACACCGGATCGTCCGCAAAGCGACTGTGCGACTTGAAAATGCGCCGCGGCGCGGGCTAACTCATGATTCGTAGATTATGGAAGCACTAGGAGAAAAAGTGCCAAATGGTTTTCTGGGAATTGGAACGGTATTCCATCGCAGGACGCCCTGTTGGTTAGGGTTCGGCTCCTGGTCCTGCGGCCCCGGCAGATAAGCTCAAGCGGCTATCAAGGGGAACAGACTCTATGGCCCAACCTATCCGTTACGCAAGAGACAAATTTTATGACAGCGCAGGGCTGGGACCAAGGGCATCTGGCAAAAACCGCGCCTTGTCCCGGCCCATAAGATCACTTTTATTCTTGCCCCGCCCTCGTGCGCTTGATTATGTGGCGGTTATGCATAACGGTCAACACAATCCCGATGCAGAATTACACACCTCCCACCGTTCCTAGGAATTTCGGCAGTGTGCCGTCGGTGACTTGAAGCGCGTACAGCAATGCTCCCTATCATTAGCAGGCCGAAGCCCACGAATGTCCAGGTCGCAACAGTCTCAGTTCTCATATTCTAATCCTTACGGCGGCATCCAAACGGCGATAAAGACCATTGCTTCAACGGCGAGGCAGACTGTCAATATGAATAGGTTAATAACTAGCCCGCCAATTCTACCCGGCGGTTGTTAGCTTTGGCCATAGTACTCATTCAAGCGTAACAGTCGCACATACTGTTCTGCTATTGGGGTACCAATTTTTTTAATCGAAGCGGTGCCGCCATGGGGACGTCACTTGGGTGAAAGCATGGAGTGGTTGCTTGAACGGCTTTGATTTTCCACATTGCGCGTAGAATTCTACGCTTAAAATGTACTGCTCTTGTACTGCGCTCATTTTTTTGCAAGTTTGCAAAGCGATTCCCAATTCTCAAAAAACTTTGGCTGAACTTCGCTGCAAAGCGCAATGAAATCGCAGCGCCGCTGCTGGTACGGCTTATGCGCTTTGTAAAGGGCACGGCGGCGGCCCTTGTCAGTAACAAAGACTCTTCCCTGTTGTGGCTTTGTTAGCTGATGTTAAGGTTGCCTCCTTAGGGCCGCCGCTGATATTGCTTTCCGACAGGTGCGGTATCGCCAACTAATGGAGGAACGGCGTCAAGCCGCTGAACTATTGTGTGTCGCAGCAGAAGCGGCTGGCTCGGCGGCTTCTTGCTGCCAGCTTCGACGCCGAGCGATAGCAGACATGCCGGACGGCGAATCTCTCCGAACGGACGGAAGTCGTTGGCCTCAGCCGTTGACGAAGTAGATGTCCGGTTTGTCCACAACGCCAACCTTCTGCATAGTTTCCCTCAGGTCGGTCGACTCGGCGAAGGTCTTCGCACGGTTGAGATCTTTTGCCTCAAACAGCAGGATGACTTCATTCGGCTCCTGCGCTCCCCTAAGAAGGTGCCTCTCCGTAAGTCCTGCTTCAATGCGCTTCGGAAGGTGAGCGTCGTATCCGCGCTTCCACTCCGAGAAGTCCCTGACTTTGTGCCGGATAAGCATGTAGCTGGCCATAAACCCTCCTTACGATTTACGGAACCACGATCTCACTGAAACAAAAAGTTCGTTGCAGAATTGCCCCGCAGCTTACGCCCCCTCAAATCTCGCCGCTCCCTGCCGTCAAGAAAAAGATTTAAGGTCCGCCTTCGGCTTGGTGGATTTGCTAATTCGTCAAAGCAGTTCGACGATAGCAGCGGTGGGATGCGGCGCTCAAATCACCTCAATTCCCTGCGCAAGTGTCATACTGAACGATGAAGAATATTTCGCGTAATCACGCCCGGAATTTCCAGCCGATGGTCGTTGAAGCTATTTTACTCTTTCTTCCAGTTCAGCCAATCTCCGCTTCAACTCGCGCTCTTCGTTCCATCGTGTAGTTTCATCCCGTACGATAGCCGTAATGATGCGGCCGCGGTCGCCGGCATCGAGCAGAGTCACCGTAAACGCGATGGACAGTGCGCGACCGTCTTTCGCAGTCGCCGGCACTCGCAGCACATCTGCCGCGTACTTGGTTTTCCCGGTCTCCATGACCTGGCGATACCCTTCCCAGTGTCGCGCCCGAAAACGCTCCGGAATGATCAGATCGAGGGATTGACCCAGGGCTTCTGTCTCGGTAAATCCAAAAATTCGCGTCGCCGCTGGATTCCAAAAAACAATCCTGCCGTCGGCACCGGCGGCGATGATGGCATCCGCGGCCGCCTGGACAAAAGCGGGCAAGTCGAGTGTCGGTCTCATTGGTTGCCGAGTTCAGTGCAAAATTGGCGTCAGTCGATTTACTGATAACAATTACCAGCGTCCTCTCCCCGGGGCGTAGGAACGTCGGCTCGACCGGGCGCCAAAGGTGGGTTTTGGATTCGGATCGAGCAGACGGCAAAAGGCGTAATTGAATCCTTCGAGCTTTACACGGGGGATTTTCTGGCCGATGAAGTGTTCGATGGCTGCCACCTCCTGTAAATCCTCCGCGGTCATGATCGTGAATGCATCCCCGACGCTTTGCGCGCGTCCGGTGCGGCCGATCCGATGGACGTAGTCTTCTGGATGATGCGGCACGTCAAAGTTGATGACATGGCTGATCTGCTCCACGTCGATACCGCGTGCAGCGATGTCCGTCGCCACCATGACTTCGTATCTGCCGTTGCGAAAACCGTTGAGGGCGTTTTCCCGTTCGCGTTGGGTCCTGCTCGAATGCAGGACCGCGACAGCGTGACCTTCCTGATGCAGTTTGCGCGCGACGCGGTCGGCGCCGTTTTTCGTCCGACAGAAAATCAACACCTGATCGTACTCGGTGCGCCGGAGCAATTCTTCCAGCAATTCCTGCTTCTGACCTACATCCACCGGGTAAAGAGCATGCGTCACAGTTTCGGCCGGTGAGCGGCGCTGACCAATTTCGATAGTCTCTGGATTGCGCAATGCCCATCTGCAAAGCTGTTCGATTTCCGGTGGAATCGTCGCAGAAAAGAGCAGGGTCTGGCGGTTGCGCGGGCAGCGTTCGATAATCTTTCGCACATCCGGCAAAAACCCCATGTCTAACATGCGGTCGGCCTCATCCAGCACCAAAATCTCTGTCTGGTCGAGCCGTACCATGCGCCGGTGCATTTGGTCGAGGAGGCGGCCCGGCGTTGCAACCAGGATATCGACGCCTTGCCGCAAACTCTGATCCTGCTTGCCGTAACCGATACCTCCGAATACGACGGCGGTGCGCAAGTTCGTAAAGCGCGCGTAATCCCGGAGCGCCGTTTCGACCTGCGCGGCGAGCTCACGGGTCGGCTCGAGCACCAGCGCGCGCAGCTTTCCGTGTGTGCCAAGACGCGTAATCAACGGCAGTGCGAACGCGGCAGTTTTTCCAGTGCCGGTTTGTGCCGAACCAATAACGTCGCGGCCCGCCAAAATAAGTGGAATGGCGCGCAGCTGAATCGGCGTCGGATCCGTATAACCGGCGGCGCGCACGCCTTCAAGAACTTGCGGCGAAAGATCGAGCTTCGAGAATGGCACAGATTGTTATAAACACAACCTGCATGGCTTCACAAACGAGAGTATGATCCATCTGCACAGCGGGCATCGGCAAGCCGGTTCAGAATTTCTGAGAGGATTATGATCTGCGGCTACCGAGTGATCGCCTCGTTCTGAGCCTGCATGCGCTTTCTCAGAGTGGCAAGGAAGCTTTCTTTGTCTGTCGGAGAGACCATCAAGTGATTGCCGAGACCGTAATAGATGCTCAACCGATCCAGCGAAAACGCCGGACTTGAGGCGGGGTTGCGCGTCGGCTCGATGCGCGTGATTTCCCGCAGCGGAATTGCCCACGCGAAAGGACCTGACCTCACCAGGAGCATATCCGGAGTGATCGTATACCGTGTCGTTGCGTAAAGCCCGCCGATGCCGCCCACGACGATAATGACGATCAGCCACGTGAGCAGGTCGACGCGGTACTCATTGACTCCGCCGTCGCCGGCTATAAATTCGAGCACGAAAACCGGCACCACAAGGATTGCCCCCATCAGCCAAAGATCTATTTTGGAGCGAAAATCTATGTTCGTCGGTTGTGGGGTGGGATCCCTCAACGGAACACCTTCTTGAGCTAAATTGCTATAACCACTCTGCCGGTCACGCTGCCGCTTTTCAATTGATCCAGCGTACGGTTGAGATCAGAGAAATCCCGCTTCTCGATGGGGATCGGCTTGATTTTGCGTGCGCGCGCAAGACCGATGACCGTTTTCAGTTCTTCGATACTGCCGAGATGAGAGCCCTGTACCGTGAGTGCACGCAAAATTGTGCCGCCGATCGACAGCGGAATTTCCCCGCCGAATAGACCGACCAGAATCAATCGGCCCCCTTTCCGCAGCGAGCTGATCGCGAGCTGCGCCGTTTCCGCGGCGCCCACGAAATCGATTGCGCCGAAAAACGCGTGCTTGGTAATTCTTTTCAGTTCCAGCTCGGGATCGCCTTCGCGCGTGTTGAGAGTTGCTGCCGCGCCCGCCTTCTTCGCCGTGGCTAGCTTATCTCTGTCGATATCGACCGCGACGATTCGCTCGTGGCCGATGGCGCGCAGCATGCCAACGGCTGAGAGGCCCAGACCCCCTGCCCCAATAACTGCGATCCATTCTTCGACGGGAATCGGACGGAGCTTGGAGACGGCGGCGTAAGCCGACAATCCGGAGCACGACAGAGTAGCCGCCCAGAGTGGATCAACGCCTGTTACGTCGATGAGATAGCGGGCATGCGGCACGATCAAATGATCGGCGTATCCGCCTCGGCGCTGGATACCGATCATCTGCGGCTCCATGCAATACTGATCCATGCCTTCGCGACAACGCAGACACGCCCCGCAGCCGATCCATGGGTAAACCAAACGATCCTGACCGATCGGAGCATCGAGGGCTTCCGCCCCCGCGGCGATCACAGTGCCCAACGGTTCATGTCCGAGCGTAACCGGCGGCCGCATGCCGCGTTCGCTCATTAGCAAACGTTTGCCCGCACCCAGCTCAAAATAGCCGTCACGAATATGAGCGTCACTGTGGCAGACGCCGCAGTATTTCAATTTTAGGAGAACTTCGGCGCCGGTCGGTGCGGGCGTTTTGCGCTCGATTCTTTCGAGCGGTTTGCCCCATTCAACAACATCATAACTCAGCATGGCGGCAATCCCGACGCATGGCGATTTCGAACCAGCGACAGAAACTCAGTCTTTTTGTTGCTCGGCCTGCCGGTCAAAAAATTTGAGCGCCATCGCCCCATGGGTCGCTGCGCCGCCCGCGCGAAGCGCCGCGGCGATCAACGCCGCTTCCGCGACCTCTTCGCGACTCGCACCCGCAGCGTGCGCCGCCTTGGCATGAACCTCCAGGCAATAAGGACACTGGGTGGTAGCTGAGACGGCGATGGCGATGAGCTCACGGTATTTTCTCGGAATCGCCCCGTTCTCCCGCCCGACGATGCTATTCAAACCGATCCATGCGTTAAAATCCTGCGGCGCGAGTTTCCGCATCTCGCGCATCAGCCTCAAATCGTTTTCATCATGATAATGTTCTGACATGGTGATCTCTCTTGGTGTAATCTTTGTGTTGGATTCTCCTCCGCGGCGTCAATCCGTGCACGGCAAATCCGATTCATCGATATCGACCCAACTCACCCGGCTGCTCCAGTATCCATGGACCGAGGGCTTCCCTGGCGGAACATCGTCGAGGGTCCCGGCCGGCACGATCGCTCGACTGCCATCGCGCGAGGCATGGGGCACTGGACAATTGCAGTGGCTGCAGATCTGTCGGGCGAAGCTTTTGGCTTCGGGTAAATCGAAACGCTTGATCAAATCTTCCCCCTGGGTCCAGCGGAATTGATTGATCGGCACAGCGATGTTCGTCGAGCGCACGCCGCCCGTGGCTTTCCGGCAGCGTGAACAGTAACAATGCCCAAATCTCATAAACGGCGTGCTCACCTCGTAGCGCACTGATTTACAGAGACAGCTTCCAGTCAAAGTTTGTTCTGACATTTTACCCTCCGTCCGCTCCGACTAGTTCAATTTCACCAATCCGATTCGGTTAACGCCGCTGCACGCGATCGCGATATTGCCGTCCTTCGTCAGACTCACGTTGCGCACGACGCCGCCGCCCGACGGAATTTTCCAACTCTGAAACTTTTCCGTCTTGGGATCGAAACGCACCATTGTGTTTGGCGCCACTCCGGCTTCGCTGTACCAGATTACATCATTGACGGCGGTGATGCCGTAGGGTTGCGATTGCGGGCCGCCGGGCGACGCCCATTCGCTCGCCTTCTCTGTGGCCGGATCGTAGCGGCCGAGATAACCGCGCGAATAATCCGAGTACCAGATCACATCATCGCTCGTGATCGCAATCCGCCGCGGTCGACTCTCGATATGCGGCAACACATACTCGCGAATCGCCATCGTATCCGGGTCGATGCTCGCGATCTTATTCGAGCCGAACTCGACAAAAAATGGAATATTCTTTGAACTAATCACCATCCCATAGGGTCGCGACTTTGGTGTCGGCGCGCTCACGAGCTTGATTTCTCCGGTTTCCGGTTTGAGTCTCCCGACCATATTTCCGCCTTGCACGGTGAACCAGAGAGTCCCGTTCTTATCGAAGACCGGGGTATGCGGATCACGCGCTGCCGGATTAGGCAAAAAATATTCGGTGACCTCGCCGGTTTTCGGATTGAGCTTTCCGATCGTTGCCTTGAAGTTTCCCGTGTACCAAATGTTACCGTCTTTATCCGGGGTCAAGCCGTGCGGCCCCGACTTATCCGGTAAATGAAATTCCTTGATCGCGCCGCTCTTCGGATCAAGCCGCCCGAGGGTATTGGCAAATTGTCCCGTGTACCAGATCGCGCCATCCGCCGTTGCAAGCGGATCGTGCGGCCGCGATCCCGGTGTCGGCACCTGCCACTCGGATATGGTGATTTTGACGTTTCCTGAAATTAGCTTGGCCGCAGGCCTGGATCGTGCGGGAAAATTTTTGGATAAATAATCGACCAGCGGTTCAAGTTCCCCCTGCGGAAGACTGGATCCGACATTGATCATCATATGCAGATTGTTGCGCCAACCCTCGGGGTTGTAACCGCTGCGCGTCACCGTGTTGAGATCATGGCACTGCACGCAATAGCTTTGGACCGCCTTTTTGCCGCTACCTTCCGGTAGCGCGTCCTGAGCGCGCGCCAACCCAAACGGCAGCAACAGAGATACCGCCAATGTAAACAACCCCAGTCTCTTAATCATAACAATCTCCTCGGGTTGGCGGCATTCTATTGCCGAGAGTGCAGCTTCGCAAGAATGGCGCACGCGTAATCGAGATTGACTGTTGCTTATGGTCGAGCAGCGCGCGCCCGCCGTTGACAATTTGAGCGAGGCTCCTCTACAGTCCTCGCAGATTCATCAGAAGGAGAAAAATCGCATGGCAGAACCAGTAATGATGACAAGAGAAGGCGACATCGTAACGATTCTCCTGAATCGCCCGGAAAGCGGCAACCGACAAACGGATGCCACATGGGCGAAAGTAACGGACATGTTCGACGCGGGAGCGAAGGAATCCCGGCTAATTATCTTCAAGGGAGCCGGCGACGACTTCTGTCTTGGCCGCGAAGCGATGGGACAAGCCACCCCCGTGCTCGAAGCCTACGCTGTGCGCGAGCGCAGCGAAACTATTTTCAATCTCTACGGCGCTTTTCGGAACGCCCGCGTGCCGATCATCGGCGTGGTTCAAGGGCGCGCGGTCGGTCTTGGCTGCGCTCTTGCAGCCCTTTGTGACATTACCATCGCGGGCGACAGAGCGCGTTTTCAGTTCCCTGAAACGGCTCATCGCATCATGCCGACCATCGCCTTTTCCGCGTTAGTTGACCGGGTGCCGCGCAAAGCCGCCAGCTTTATGATGTATTCAGCCCAAGAAATCGATGCCCAAAAAGCGCTCACGTTTGGCATCGCGAGCGATGTCGTGCCAAGCAATGATCTCGATCGTGCGGTATCGACCCTCGTCGAGCACTTGAAGAAAATGCCGCTTCCGGCCGTCCTCGCGCTTAAAGAATACGCCCGGAGCGCGTTTGGGATGAGCACACAGAGCGCCACCGATTTGGCTCGGAACCTCCATGCGACCGTGAACAGTTTTTCAGGAATGAAAGCTTGACTATTGAGCGCGACGGAAATCCCCTGCTCGCGTATGTGACTCTGTGGGAGTTCGGGAATGCCTATATGTTATTTGGACCAGAGCGAGAGATCTTACCGCCTTTCAATTCAAAGGCACGAAAAAACATGTATCGCTTTCGCTCGAAAGGACAGTCGCAACCAATCCCGCCAAGCACGGATACTTACCGTTAGATCTGGCCCAATTTCGCGACATGATATCAGCGGGCGGTCTTACGATGATATAAACGCCGCAACTCGTCCTTTGCTTTCTCTAACCGGACGCGCCGAGCGCTGGATAATTTCCGACCAGCCCGATTTATATAGAAATTGAGCATCGACATGGCCGAGCGAAACGGCTCGGCTTTACGCCGCCGGCTGCGCTCGGCCGAACGCTTAAGCGAACGGGCGATTGCCCGCGGGTCGTTCAAGGAAAATACTCCGCCCTCCAGATCGAGAGCATCGCTCGTAGTGGTCACCTGTTGCGACCAACGCCGGGTCTTTTTCCCTGCGCCGCGCTTCTTTTTGCTGCCTCTTGTTGGCATATTTCAAAAACAATGATTCGAGCAGATCGCTGACACGCCGGCTAACGGCCACCGACCTGCTCGAATGACTCATCGGATTCCGAGCTAGAACTCCTTCATCCAATCGTCGACTTCTCTTTCCGCCTGGTCTCTCGCGATGCCGTAGCGCTGTTGAATTTTTCCCACTAGCTCGTCACGTCTGCCGTCCACGACATCGATCTCATCGTCGGTCAACTTTCCCCATTTTATTTTAGCTTTGCCCTTGAGCTGCTTCCATTGTCCTTGAACCTGGTTCCAGTCCATAGAGCCTCCTTCAATTCAATGCTGTTATTAGCGGGCGCAAGTAATATGCCATCAACGATATTGTTACAGCCCGAGTTTTACATACGTCTAGGTTTCGGTCCGTGGGAGATTTCTCCTCCACGTTGAAGTGAAACCACCTCTACTCTCTGCACCGTCTCTAAGCTCCTGAACTGCTGCTCAGTACCGGATCATTCTTCTGCGCGCCGCG
>DATBEY010000015.1:0-5164 GCA_036558765.1 Binatia bacterium
GCTGCGTCGTCGGGCAGACAAAGCACCACCAGAGCGGCATCGTGTAACGCTTTTTTTCTGGCATCGGTATTTTTGCGCAGATCTTCCGGAAGAATCACGACGTCGAGATCGTCGCGCTCTTTTAACCAGTCGCGGATTCTCAACGCGGTAGTGCCCGCTTGTCCGTCGATATAAATCTTGGCCAGCATCTTAATTGGCGAATACGTTAACGGCTCACGTTCGCAACCGGAATTCTACGCTGATTTCAGGAGCATCGCAAAACGATGGCGATTCGACTTGAAACGGTATGACGACGTGACATATATGGAAGCGTAATTGGAGATTATGCTGGCGCTCAGATCATGAGGTCTGAGACAAGGGAGGCTTTGAAATGCCCCAGGCAGTTAGAACCATCGTGCTTTTAATCATCGGCTTTGTCACTGTCGATTCAACGCGGGCGGCATTTGGCGCCGATTCTTCAACCGAGATCTATAGCAAGCTTGCGAAGCTACCGGCTGACCAGCGAGCGAAACAATTGGAGGAGGGCGCGCGCAAAGAGGGCAGCCTCAACTTCGTTCATACCTGGCGCGGCAAGATCGCTCGCGATCACGTGAATCTTTTTCAAAAGCGCTATCCGTTCGTCAAGGTGGAGATGGGAGATATCGGCTCGCAAGACGCTGCGGAGCGCTTTATCGCGGAGGAAACCGCCGGCCGCCATCTAACCGATATTCTGACATTGGGCGTTCCGGACATGGCTGTCATCCTCAAACAGAATCTGGTGGCGAGTTATCCGACGCCGGCGACAAAGAAGATTTTGAAGCAGTACCAAAACTTTATCGAACCGCAAAATCGTTGGACCCCTTGGTACTGGGCGGAGCACGGCATTTCTTACAACACCGATTTGGTGCAGCCGGACAAAGCGCCGAAAGCGTGGTTCGACCTCTGCAAACCGGATTTCAAAGGCCAGGTATCGTTCGACCCGCCGGAGACGCGCTTTATGGCCGGGCTTTACGTAATGATGGGCGAAGCGAAAACCAAAGAGTGGTTTAAATGCATGGGTCAGAACCAGCCGATCATCCAACAGGGCCATACTCAACGGATGGAGCTGATGCTCAGCGGAGATCACGCGGTGCAGGGCGACAATTATTTTTACACGGGCGTCGAAGCCAAGAAAAAAGATCCGAAGGCGCCTTTTGCCATGGTCTTGAGCGCGCCCGTGCTCTCATTCGCGGGCGCGATGGTCATCAACAAAAATACCCAGCATCCTTACGCCTCGGCGCTGTTCGTGGACTGGACGCTCGGAGAGGACAGTCAAAACCTGATCAATAGCATCTTGCGCGGACCGCTCACGATCAAACACCCCTATTTACCGGACGACGTCAAGCTAGTCACGTACAACATCGTCGGCGACGACGTTACGAAACGATTGCATGAGGCCTGGAATCAGTCCATCGGTCGAATGAAATAGCAAGCCGCACTTCGGATCATGGCGACCGGTTCGCTCCGTTGGGGAATGCACAGCCGTTCAGCGCCGTTGAACGGCGGGCGGATCGTTGTGATCGCTCTGGTTGCGGTGCTGGCCTATCAGGTGCTCGTACCGCTTTTGCTGATCGTGTGGACGAGCCTGAAGACCATTCGTCCGGGCGAACCGGGATTCCTGGAGCTGCGCTTTACCCTCGCCAACTATGCCCGCGCGTACGGCATCAGCGAATTTTGGGAAGCGAGCCTCAACACACTTTATTTTGCTTCGCTCTCGACGTTCTGCGCGTTTTTTGCCGGCACCTTTTTAGCCTGGGCGGTGGAGCGCACCAACACGCCGCTCGCGAAGTTGATCGGCTTGGTGACCTTGGGCCGCATCATCATTCCTGGCGTCATCATCACGATCTCTTGGATTCTCTCGGCGAGCCCAAGCATCGGCGTGCTGAACCATATATTGAATTCGCTAACCGGCGTGCCGCGCCTGCTCAACATCTATTCGTTTTGGGGCATGGTCTGGGTGCAATCCCTCGAACTCACGCCGCTCGCATTCTTGCTGATGTCCGCCGCCATGCAATCCATTGACCCGCGACTCGAAGAAGCATCAGCTATCGCCGGCGCCGGGACATGGTCGACATTTCGCCGAGTCACCTTGCCGATGATTTTGCCAGCGGCAGCCGCCGCGGCGCTACTCATCTTCATCCAAACCGTCGAAAGCTTCGAGGTGCCACTCTTGCTCGGCGGCCGAGCTCGGACCGCGGTTTACACCACTCAAGTTTACTTCAACACGTCCCGAATGCCGACGGATTGGGGATTGTCGAGCACCTACTCGATGGTTTTGCTGTTCTTATCCCTGGGGCTGCTGTACGTTTATTTTCGGCTGGTGCGGCACGGCGAACGATATCAAACCATCACCGGCAAAGATTATCGGCCGCGGCGCATCGATCTCGGAGCATGGAAATATCTGACCTGCGCCTTGGGCTTGCTGCTGGTGTTTTTCATCACCGGTTTACCGTTTCTGACGATGCTTTACGCCTCGCTGCTGCCGCGTTTTCGGCCGCCGACCGCTGAAGCGTTTGCAGCCATGTCGCTGGTCAATTACAAAACTCTGCTGACCGAAGGCGGATATGCCCTGCAGCCGCTCTGGAATAGCACGGTGCTCGGTTTCAGCGCGGCAACGGCGGTCATGCTCTTGGTCGCGGCCATCAGTTATTTTGTCCATAAGACGCGTCTCGGCGGCCGTAAGGTTCTCGACTTTCTTGCTTTTACGCCGATCGCGCTCCCGAGCGTCGTGCTCGGCTCGGCATTCCTCTGGCTCTATCTGCTCGTGCCCTTGCCCGTGATCGGGACGTTGAGCATCATCGGATTGGCTTATCTGACGCGATATTTGCCCTTCGGCCTGCGCTTTGTCTCAGCGTCAATGGTGCAAATCCATCGCGAGCTCGAGGAAGCAGCCGCCGTGGCCGGCGGAGGATGGGGAAAAAACTTTCGTTACATTTATCTGCCGCTTTTGCGCCCCGGGCTCATGGCGGGATGGTTTTGGGTGATGGTGCACGCCTACCGCGAACTTACGATCTCCTTGATGCTCGCGCGCTCGAGCAATCGCACGGCTTCAGTGATTATCTACGATCTCTGGAGCAACGGCTCCTTCCAACAGCTAAGCGCCTTCGGCGTGATTATGTTTTCGATTCTGATTGTCCTGGTCGCGATCGCGCAGAAAATCAGCTCGCGCTATGGAATCCAGGAGAGAGTGTAAATCGATTTCGGCGCGGATCAGCCGCTCAGCCCCGCCTTCAGATCGGCGTAGAGCAGCTTGTGAAAAAGATGTTCTCCCGCTTCGCGCCGGACCGAAAGCCGCCCGGCTGAGTACGAGCGCGAAGCTAGCCCGCGCTGCACGGATTCGCAGATCGCCACGTCCTCGGCTTGAATCTGCTCGCTGAGCGCGATGCTGGCGAGATTTTTTTCCTTTTCTCTGTCCGAGACATCGGCGAAGTAATAGTCGAAAATCACCTCGGTTCGGTCAACGCCGCGCGGAATCACGAGGTTGGTATCCATCACGCCGGCGTAGAGATTAATCATGAAATTAGGATAGATCCAGTAGTAGAATGCCCGTGTGCCTTTTCGCACTTCTCTGGTTTTCTCATCGCCGACAGTTGAAACAATCGGGCTCGACTGCAGACAAAAGCGCTCGCCCGTTGCGATCGTATAATTGCCGTAGTCGAGAATGCTGTTTAACCCGCGGTGAAGATGCGGGACGTGATAGCCGCCGTCGAGGTAATTATCGACAAACACTTTCCAGTTGCAGTTGAGCGTGTAGCTGCGCCGCTCCAGCCAGTTTAAGTGTTCAAGGTTCAAGGCTTCGAAGTGTTCAAGGAGATCTTTGCCCAAAAAATCTTCCAATGACGGATTCCCCTGATCGAGCTTTGCAAACACCCAGTTTTTGCACACAGCGATTTCGATGGGAACCAAACTATTCGCGGAGCGGTCAAAATCGTTGACCCCGCCGAACTCGGGCGCGAGAACAAGCGCGCCTTGCAGATCGTAAGTCCAGCCGTGATACGGGCAGCGAAGCTTTTCGGCTCTGCCTTCGGGTTTGGTCATTACAGCCGCACCGTGATGGCGGCAGACGTTATAAAAGGCCCGCAAAATTCCGTCGCTCCCCCTGACGGCGACCACTGGCTCATTGGCCAATTCCGACGTGATGTAATGACCGATGTGACGGAGCTGGTCGGATCGAGCGATTGCTTGCCAAGACTGCGAGAAGACTGTGCCGTATTCGAGTTCGAGCATCCGAGGATCGCGATACCAGCAAGCCGGCAAGGTCAAGGCTTGATCCAGCGACTTGCCGGAATCATAACTTTGGACCATCTGCTCAAGCGAGAGCGTCATGCGTGTTTTGGCAGGAGCCTCATCGTGCAGGCACGGCACTTGCCAAGTCCCGCCGGGCTTGCTCGGCAAAGCTCCAGTTGCGGACTTGATCGAGAGGGATGGAGGCTTTGCTTTTTAGCTCTACAATGGACTGATCGACCAAGACACGAACCGCCGTGTCGGAAACAATTCCGCCAGCGGACCAACTACTTTTTCCGAGGTCGTAGCTTCTGGCGGCGATCTCGGGAACCACTTTGAGCCAATTGGTAATGATGTGCGTCGTTTCCTCGCGGTTCGCAGAGGCAAAGGCCATGGCGCGGAAGATGGCGCGGACGACGGCGAGAACTTGTTTTGGATTGTTGCGCAAGGTCTCGTCGCGGGCGGCGAGCCCTGACAAGGGCAATTCCATGCGCTCGCCAAACCAAAGGAGATCTCGATAGCCGGCTTTTTCCGCTTCAAGGTTGTAAGGTAGAGTTAATATGGTCGCATCGACGCTCCCGGCGACGAGAGCTGCATAACGGGACGCCGCGCCGCCCATCTGTAATCGGATCAGATCGCGTTCAGCATCCAAGCCTTCCTCTTTTGCGACCGCGCGCAGTGCCAAATCGGCCGCGGCGCCGAAACTGCCTATCGCGATACGTTTACCTTTCAAATCTTTTACGGTTTTGATTTCTTTTCTAACCGTAAGGAAATAGTCCGGACGGCCGAGTAAGACCGCGATCAACTTGACCGGGAGACCCGCGGTGGCTGTTTTGATCGCCGATGTGCTGGGCGTGGCGTAGTCCACGTTTCGAGTCAAAAGCGCATTGATCGCAATGTTCGCGCGCATCGTGATGGTGAG
>DATBEY010000016.1:0-11877 GCA_036558765.1 Binatia bacterium
CTGGTGCTGACCAACGCCAAATTTACGACGTTCATTCACAGCCAGTTGCGCGGTTTGCCGAGCCTGCGGAAAGCCTCGCCTGATCCGACGGCCGACATACATCCTGATACCGCCGCGCGTTATGAAATTGCCGATAAGAAATGGATGATCATCGAGAGTCCGCGGGGCTCGATGCGCGCGAAAGCGCGGGTCACTGATGCCATTGCGCCCGGCGTAGTGTGCTGTCAGCACGGTTGGTGGCAGGAGTGCAAAGAGCTCGAGCTGCCAGGCTATGATTCGTACAACGCAGAATCAGCCAACCCGAGCCTTCTGATCGGCTCCGACCTCGCCGACCCCATCAGCGGCTCCCTGCCGCATCGATCCTTCTTGTGCCGCGTGAAAGCGGCTTTGTAGGGCGAAAAATCTTCGCGGATTGCCGCGATACGACCGGCGACGTTACTCCGGCTCAGCTCATCAATCGTCCGCCCGAAACATTGAGCGATTCTCCCGTCGTGTGCGACGAATCGCTGGAGGCGAGAAATAGAGCAGCTTTGGCGATCTCGTCGTGCTTGGCATATTTCCGCAGCGGAGTGAGCGCCAGAATTTGTGCTTCATGCGCTTCTACGGTCATGCCTAAATTCTTTGCCCGTTGAGCGTACATCTCGCGTAAATCGGGCTCGTCCATGCCGCCGGGGCAAATCACGTTCGCGCGGATGCCGTATGGGCCGAATTCCTTTGCGATCGTTTGTGTCAAGCCGGTGACGCCCCACTTGGCGGCGCAGAGCGAGCCACGCATGGCCATGCCTTCGCGGCCCGCCGTGCCGGAGATACTGACGATGCTGCCGCTTTTCTGTTTGACCATCTGCTTTAAAACGGCGCGGCAGCATAAAAAGACGAGCTTCAGGTTATAGAGAATGACGTCGTCGAATTCCTTTTCGCTGATCTCGGTTACCGGCACCAGCGGGCCGCGAAAACCGGCGCTGTTGACGAGCACGTCGATCCGGCCGAACCGGCGCATGGTTTCGTCCACCAGCGCGTTGACCTGACGATCATCGCTGCAATCGGCCGTCATCGCGACCGCGGTGCCGCCTTGCTGATCGATCGCTTGAACCACCGCCTCGAGCTGCGGCTGCATTTTTTCCAAGTCGACAAGGACGAGCCGCGCGCCTTCTCGTGAGAAAGTGTGTGCGATGGCTTCGCCAATTCCACGGGCGCTGCCGACGATAATCGCAACTTGACCGTCCAATTTCATTCTGTTCCTCGGCTCCAATCAACCCAGGATCTTTGAATATTTCTCGCGTAACTGCGCATAGCGCTGGCCGCCTTCGGTGGCGGCTTTGCGGAATTCCTCCGGCATCACATTGTAAGGCGGCCGGATGGGGCCGGTTTTGCAGTAACCAGAAGCGGCCATCAATACTTTTTCGAGCTGGATGTTGTAGGACGCGAAAATTTCCTGCGAGCCGGTGATCGCGTG
Source organism: Binatia bacterium (assembly GCA_036558765.1). Taxonomy (GTDB): domain Bacteria; phylum Desulfobacterota; class Binatia; order UBA9968; family UBA9968; genus DP-20. The sequence continues at coordinate 1,454 of DATBEY010000016.1, forward strand.
GTGCGGTTCGTTGGCCCAGGCGATATCGTCGGCGACGGCCTTGGCTTGCTTTGCGTCACGCGCCGCCAGTGCCTTCATCAGGGCGATCGCGACCTGTGGCCCGACAGACGGGATCCAACAGGTGGTCTGGGTTTCCGGGGAAATCTGCGCGAACTCATAGGCAAGTCCGATGGGGGGCACGAAGTTCACTCGGCCGCGGGTGACCTCGACAACTTTCTTCAAAATAGCTTTGCTAGAGAATTTGGCCGACATCACGGTCGGTGCCTTGGCGACGACCGGGCCCCAGAAATCCGCGTCGAAGGCGAAGCGAAAAGCGCGCGGATTGGCATAAACCATGATTGGAAAATCCGGGAACGTTTGGGCGACGTCCGCGTAAAACTTCACCGCCATGTCGAGAGTAGCTGGTTGCCACATCGGAATACCCAGCAGCGTGCCGGTGGCGCCCCGTTCTTTAATGAATTTGATGCGCCGCGCAATTTCATGGCCGCCCAACGCGGTGGCGCCGACGAACGTCGGAATGCGCCCCCGGACAGTTTGTAATAAGCAATCGACGTAGGCTTCATAATCGGTTTGTGCTGTGGTCGCGCATTCTCCCATGGTGCCGAGCGCCATAATCCCCGCGGCGCCGTCGCGTACGAGGCTCTCGCTCAGGCGCGCAGTCTCATCCAGATCCACCGTGTTTGTTGCGTCGAGACGATCGGCGCCTTCTTTTGCCGGCGTCGGCATAATTGCCAGTGCGCCTTTCAGATCTTGGGCCGAAATCATAAACACCTCCTTGGAGAAGAATTTGCCGTAAACAGTCCTTGTTTGTCTAGCATGGTGCGTCCGCGCGTCGCAATCCGTTCGATCAAAGCCTCGTCTCGAGTCGCGCCGTAACTATTATTCCTTTTGGAGTCACCTGGGCGACGTAGGCCAGTGCTTCGACTCCGACTTTGACCGCGCGGCGAAGGGAGCGGCCGTACGCAGGATCGATTTCGTCGGCGGGACGAAAATAGCCGCAGTCGCCGCGCTGAATGACAAAAAGCACTGCAGCGCGCTCACCGCGACGCTTGAGACGCATGAGGGCGCGCAGGTGTTTCGTGGCGCGCTCGCTCACCGCATCCGGGAAGGCGGCGGCGCCACCAAGACAGAGCGTGACGTTTTTGACCTCGACGAAGCAGCGGCCATAGCGTCCTTCCAGGCAGAGATCGAGCCGAGTATGCCACCCGACGTTGACTTCGCGGCGCAGGGTTCTGTAGCCGCGAAGTTCTTTGATAACGCCGGCTTCAATCGCTTCGGCGGCGAGACGGTTCGGATGAAAGGTGTTGATGCCAACCCAATTACGCTGAATTTCGATCATCTCCCAGGTATAGGCAAGCTTGCGGCCTTTGCTTTCACTGCGCGAGAGATAAACGGCACTGCCGGGTTCGTTGCAGCCCAGCATGCTGCCGGTATTCGTGCAATGGGCGGTGACAATTTCGCCGGTGCTCAGGCGAACATCGGCGAGAAAGCGCTTGTAACGTTGCACCAGTACCCCACGGATCAGTTCCGAGGTGAAATGCATAACTCAGTTTATAGCGAAACCGCGTAACTATTCCCAGCGCGCGTGCTGCAGCGGCAACCCAATCGATTTAGCACGGGAGACGCGGAGCGCACAGAGATTTTTTTGTCTCGGCATCCTCGGCACCTCTTATGAAAATTCCGATCAGCGCAAAAATCCCCCGGTCCTGCGGCCCGCCCCCTTTGCAAAAGGGGGCTATTGGGGGACTTCTCGGCGTTTGATCCCGACCACTGCGGCTCATTTCATGCGCGGTGTTGTACCGACTGGTACATGAATTACTCTGGAGTGGTTTTTCGAAACCTGCGGGGTTCCAGACCTGGCAAGTTCCTTGAACTACTAAAACTGCTTTGTTAGGTTCTACGTAAATTTTGGCGCAGGAAAATCGATGGCGAAGCGGCAATTCAAATATGTCGGTCATAGCGTGCCTCGGGTCGATGGCATCGACAAAGTCACAGGCACGGCGAAATTTGTCGGGGATCTAAGGATTCCCGGAATGCTGCAGGGCAAAATCCTCCGCAGCCCTTATCCGCACGCACGCCTGGTATCGATCGACGCGGCTCAAGCCGAAGCCCTGCCCGGCGTAGTTGCGGTGTTGACCGCTTCCGACATCGCCGATCTCAACTTGATTTACAGCGGGCGGCCGGTCATCGCGACCGATAAAGTGCGCTATGTTGGCGAACCCGTGGCAGCAATCGCAGCGCTGGATTTGGCAACCGCAGAAGAAGCGTTGTCGCTGATTCAGGTGGAATATGAGGAGCTTCCTGCGGTGATCGGTATCGACGCCGCACTGAAGAATGACGCGCCGCTGATTCATCGAGACAAGACCAGCAACATCGGTACGCACGAGAAGGTGCTGCGCGGCGATGTCGATCAGGGTTTCTCTCTCTCCGATGAGGTGGTCGAGGACACGTTTACGTTTCCGATGGTGTATCACTACGCCATGGAGCCGCACTCGGTCATCGCGGATTACGGGCTGAATGACGAAATTACCGTCTGGTCTTCGGCGCAGCATCCTTTCCAGGTGCGTGGCGATATCGCCAAAATCTTCAAAGTGCCGCCGGCAAAAGTCCGCATGATCATCAATTATCTGGGCGGCGGCTATGGCAGCAAGTCGTACACGAAATTCGAGCCACTCGTGGTGGCGCTGGCGCGTAAGGCGAAACAGCCGGTGCGGATTTGTAATTCGGTCGGCGAATCGATGGTGACGGTGCGCCGCCACGGAGCCCGCGTCCGCATCAAAACCGGGGCGAAGCGGGATGGCACACTGATGGCGCGCGAAGCGGAGATCTATCTCGACACCGGCGGCTACGACGATAACGGGCCGCAGGTGACGGCACGCTCGGCAACGCGAGTGCTCGGTCCGTACTGGATCCCGCATATCCGGACGAACGCTTATCAGGTTTATACCAATACCGGATCGGCAGGCTCGTATCGCGCCATTGGCGCGCCCCAGGTGATCTATGCCGGGGAGTCGCAGATCGAAATGCTCGCCCAGAAGCTCGGTATGGATCCCGCCGAGCTGCGCATGAAAAATTTGTTGAAACCGGGGCAGGAGTTACGGCCGGGGTTGAAAGGCATCGATGCTGATCTGTCATCGAGTCTTAGAACGTTGGTGCGCGCGAGCGGCTGGAAAAAAATGCACACTAAGAACACCACCGCGGTAGGAATGGCGTGTGCCATCACCAACGCTGGCGCAACCCCGGTGTCGGTCGCTATGATTCGCATGCAGTCCGATGGAATTCTGAACATTGCGGCGGGAAGCACCGAGATGGGGCAGGGCGTGCGCACGACATTGACCCAGATCGCGGCCGAGGAATTGACGCTGGCCATGGATCAGTTTCGCATCACCGGGGCTGACACGAAGGTCACGCCCTATGATAGCTCCACGGGATCGAGCCGTTCGACCACTTTGATGGGCACTGCGGTGCAAAAGGCCGCGCGCGATTTGAAGCAGCAGCTCATTAGAATCGGCGCGCAGATACTCGGCGTAAAGGCCAGCCAGATTCAGGTGGTCGATGGCGCGTTGATCGCGGGCGAAGCGCGGTTGAGCTTCCGCGAAGCCTTCGAGCGGCGCTTTGGCAAAGGCTCGGGGGGCGAAATGATCGGCCGCGGCGAAGCCGGACCGGAGATCACGGACAATAAACTGCCGGTTTTTTGGGAAGTCGGCATGGGGACCGCGAACGTCGCGATCGACCGTGAAACCGGCGAGGTCAAGCTCAAAAGATTTACTTCCGTCGCGGACGTGGGTAAGGCGATTCATCCCGAACATTGCATTGCTCAAGAAGAAGGCGCGGCCATGCAGGGAATCGGCCACACTTTTTTCGAACAATTGGTTTATGACGATGGCCAGCTCGTGAATTCGAATTTGGTGGACTATCGCGTCCCGACCTTCGATGAGCTACCGGAAGAGTTTCATACCGTGCTGGTGGAAAACGGCGACGGCCCGGGACCATTTGGAGTGCGCGGCATGGCCGAAGGCGGGATTCTCTCCGTCGCTCCCTCGGTCTGCAATGCGATCGATCGTGCCACCGGCGTGCGCATTAAAGAGCTACCGTTGACACCCGAACGGGTTTGGCGCGCGCTTAAAGGTGCGGCGAAACAGTCGGACGGCGCGCAAGATCCTGCGTCGAAGAACCGGTGAGCTCGACGGTGAACGAGACGAAACCCGCGGGGAAACTGGAAAGTTTCCAAATTCAGCCAGCGACCAAGGCCGACGTGCCGGTGATCCTTGGTTTTATCAAAAAACTTGCCGATTACGAGCGACTCTCCCACGAGGTCAGCGCGACGGAACAAAGTCTAACCGAGACGCTCTTTGGCCGGCGTCGAACTGCCGAGATCGCAATCGGCTACTTCAAGCGGCAGCCGGTTTGCTTTACGCTTTTTTTTCATAATTATTCGACCTTTCTCGGGCGGCCGGGCATTTACATCGAGGATCTTTATGTCGAGGAGCCATTTCGTCGCCGCGGTTTCGGCAGCGCCTTATTTCGCTATGTAGCCCGTTTGGCAGTGGAGCGGCAGTGCGGCCGATTAGAGTGGTCGGTGCTCGACTGGAATGAGCCGGCGATCCAGTTTTATGAAAAACTCGGCGCCGTTGCGATGCGGGAATGGACAGTGTTCCGATTGACGGGAAATAATTTGACCGAGCTCGCGGCCAGCTAATTTCCCATACCTTCGCAGGATCGGGTAGGCATTAATCGCTCTATTCGGCTTCAAACGGAACTGTAATGTTGATTTCGGTGCCTTGATTCGGCGCTGTCGTGACCGAAATATCGCCGCCAACCTTGCTCACCCGCTCACGCATTCCCTTCAATCCATAATGGCTGCTTCCTTCGGTCCGGGTCGGGTCGTAACCCACGCCGTTATCGCGCAGGGCCGCCGCGCAGCCCTCGGGAGTTTTTCTCAGCGAAAGATGCAGCTCTGTGGCCCGTGAATGGCGCACCGCGTTGAGAATGCCTTCGCGCAGCGTGAAGTAGAGCTCTTTCTCGACGTCGCGGGGCAGCTTGTCGGCACCGATCGAACAGCAAAAATCGAGCTTGAAACCGGTGCGGGCACAAAAGATCTCCAGTTCCTGTTTGAGGCGGCGTTCAAGCGAACCGGCCTGGAGATCTTCGGTACTTTGATTCTCAGTCAGCAAATTGCGGATTTCCGTAATGGCTTTGTCGACGTTGTCTTCGATATTTTGTAACTCGACTTCGACAGCCTTGCGATTACCAAGAAGCTGCTGTCGGCAGGTTTCGGCGCGCATCTTCACGGTCGCGAGGGATTGCAGGACGCGATCGTGCAGCTCCCTGGAGATTCGTAGCCGTTCTTGCTTGACAACTTCAGGGATCTCAGCGTCTAGTTTAGCGGGAGGCTTTTCCACTGATCCATCACCGTGAGAATCGTCGAAATTCACGCGAGCAAGTCAAATCATTTGATGACCGATATCAATCATGCGCCAAGGTGGCGGCCTAAAAACTCGAGAGTTCTTGGCCAGGAAGCCGCTTCCGCATCGCACCGGTAGCTCTCTTTGGTGCTGTCCATGAAAGCGTGGCCGGCATTGGCGTACGAGTAAAACTCATGGGGCTTGTTGAATTTGGCGAGCTCGGCATCGAGCTTGACGACATCCTGCGGGGATGGGTTTGCATCGTCCGCGCCGAAATGACCTTGCAACGGGCAATGAATTTCGGCGGTGCGTTCGAAGGGTGAAGGGAGATCTCGCCCCCAGGCACGAAACGTATTACCGGGATAATAAGCGACGGCGGCTTTGAACACCGGGATGGCCGCCGCTGCTAAATAAACGATTCTGCCGCCCATGCAAAAACCCATGATGCCGATGCGCTTCATATCAGCGGCGCTGTCACTCTGCAAATGGTTCACGGTCGCGTTCAGATCGTTCACGATTCGTCGGTCGCTAAGCCGCGAGCGCCGCGTGATGAGATCGTCTTTGCAGTCGGGGCCGTCGCGGTGGTAGAGGTCCGGTGCGACCGCCAGGTAACCTGAGCTGGCGAGCCGCCGGGTCATTTCCTGGATGAATTCATCGACGCCGCCCTGGTGCTGCATAACAATGAGCGCGGGAAACGGAGCCGCGCCATCGGGCATACTGATATATAAGCCCATCGCGCTTTTGTCCGACTCTGTTTCCTGCCAGTTCGATAGCATCGCTAACCGCGTCGACTTGGTGCGTTTAACGCAGGCGCCTGATCAAGTCAAACGATCCGTCATCGCTCGTCAACCAGGCGAAGAATCGATCTCAAACTGTCGATTCGTTTCGGACCAAATTCTTGGGCTTCACTGTCACGATCGATGAGAACGGCCCGCAGCCCGGCCTGATCGGCACCTTGCAAATCACAGAGTTCGTTATCGCCGACGTGAAGCGCGTCCGCCGGTTTCAAGTGATGCTGACGCAAAGCGGCGCGAAAGATCTGCGCATCCGGTTTAGCATAGCCGAGGCGGCTCGATAAAAAAACATGCTCGAACAACGGACCGACGCCCAATCCAGCGAGGATACCGATAAGGCGTGAATCGAAATTCGAGATGACATCGAGGATCAAACCACGCCGTTTTAATTCAAGTAGTGTGTCCAACGTTTCGGGATAGAGAACCCAGGCTTCATAAGAAGCAAAATGCTCGAAGAGCTCGATGAAATAATCTTCGAAATTTTCAAACGGTGTCCACGGTTGAAAGATTTCACTGACCAGATCTTTCCACCAGTCGCGCTCGAGCGCACCAATACTTTCTTCAGCGGCGCCGGGAAACGCCAATCTTGGCGCGGCGGCAAAGCAGACGCGGAACCGATGTGCGAGCTCCACAGGCGAAACCGTCTTACCATGGTTTGCAGCGATGCGCGCATAAGTTTCTCCAACCCTCGCCCGTGTGCGCATCAGTGTTCCGGCGGCATCGAAGAAAACGGCTTTGATTGTCATGATTTCACTCCGAGCTGAGAAATGGACTCGGAGCTAAGAAAGATTCGTTCCGTTTGCAGACCGGGTTTTGACTAACTCAAACGAGCGGCAATTGCAAGAAAGCTACCATGGTCTATAATCGAAATCGATGTCGCGGAGAGATGCCCTGATTCTCGTCGATGTGCAGAACGATTTCTGCCCGGGCGGCGCACTCGCCGTTCAGAACGGTGATGAAGTTGTGCCGGTGCTGAACCGATACATCGCGAGGTTTCTGGATGTCGGCCTGCCGATCTTTGCCACGCGCGACTGGCATCCGCTTAAAACCAGCCATTTCAAAGCTTACGGCGGTATCTGGCCGGTGCATTGCGTGCAGGGAACTCACGGCGCCGAGTTTCATCCTGATTTAAGGCTCCCACCAGAGATCACCATAGTCTCAGCGGGCATGGCACCCGATGAAGACGGCTACTCCGGATTTCTCGGCCGGGACAGCGCGGGGACTTTGTTGGCGGTCTTGTTGCGCGATCGCGGTGTCGATCGACTCTTTGTCGGTGGCTTGGCCACCGATTATTGCGTCAAGCACACCGTGCTCGACGGCATCCAGCAAGGATTTCAGGTCGTGCTGATCGGTGACGCGGTGCGCGGAGTTAATTTGAAGCCGGACGATTCGGAGCAGGCCATAAACGAGATGAGCGCTGCCGGTGCGATCGTCGTCCGTGAAGCCGATACCATCGATTTGCGCGCTTAAAAATCCCGCCTGTTCCGCGCTTGCGCGCGAGGCTCGTTGTCTCCACTTTGATGCTGTTCTCTGATAAAATGAAGGTGTGACGGTGACTCAGTACAAAGAAGAACTGGCGGTCGCGGAAAAGGCGGCTCGGGAGGCGGGGTCCGTGGTGATGGACCTTTTCAAAGGGAAATTCGATATTCATGAAAAAAGTAAAAACAACCCGGTAACCACCGCAGATCTCGAAGCGAACCGGATCATTCGGGAGAAAATTCAAACGGCTTTTCCCGGCGACGGTTGGCTCTCGGAGGAAGATCAAGATAATCGCGATCGCTTGGCGCGATCGCGGATCTGGATTGTCGATCCCATTGACGGCACCAAGGAATTTATTGAAGGGGTGTCGGAATTTGCCATTTCGATCGCATTTGTGGTTGAAGGTCGTCCGCAGATCGCGATCGTCCATAATCCGGCCGAACAGCGGTTTTACAAAGCTGCCTCCGGCGCGGGCGCTTATATGAACGATGAGCCGATCCGGATCGGTCCACGCGAGCAGGTCGACGGCGCCTTGTTGCTGGTCAGCCGCTCGGAGCCGCAGAAAAGGTTTCAAATTTTTGTCGATCATTGCGGTATCAAACGGGTGGGCAGTATTGCCAACCGCCTCGCCAAAGTCGCCGCGGGTGACGGCGATGCCACGATTACCTTCCGCAATATTCATGAATGGGACATCTGCGCCGGTGTGCTCATGGTCGAAGAAGCCGGTGGCACTGCGGTGGATGGGGAGGGTCACACAATGATATTTAACCGAGAACTGCCGACCCATCGCGGCGTGATCGCCGCGAATCCTTTCTTGACGGGCGGGTTGCAGGGGCTGTGGAACGAGGCTATGGCTGACAAGAAGCAGAGCAGAGCCGATTCGTAAATCCGGAAGCTACGATGCGTAAGTGTGTTTATTGTGGCGCCTCCTCTGGATTCATCGGGCGGGTGTGCGCGGATTGCAAGAAACTCTTGGCGCGGGTTCAAGAATTGCGCGGCAAGGTAGGCTTCGGGCAATTTCTCGATGGCCTGGAACAGACCGGCGTGCCGCGCGACAAAATTTTGCGGTTTCTCGCCGCCGATCCGGACGGGAAGGGCAGTGTTCGGGATCAGGTGACGGCTGAAATGACTAGCGAGCTGATGAAAGTCATGGGCATTTCCGGGCGGCAAAGCGCGGACGAAGTCAAACGCATTCGCGACACCCTTGCGAAGGAATCCGAATAGGTTTTTCCACGAGATGGCTGGCACCGTTTACCTGTCGCTGATTTTTTTGACACTTTACCTGATCGGTTTGGCGCTTCAGCGCTGCTGGTTTCGTCGCGATCGGGCCAGGATGGCTGCCGAAACCCGCCAGGGCGGGCGAGTCATCGCTCGGGTGGACGATATCTCACCCGGATCGGTAAAAAAATTTTGGCTCATCTGCCAAAAATATCGACTCGATGGATTTTTGATCAACGACCGAGGTAGTTTTCACGCCTACGTCAATCGTTGCCGCCACATGCCGACGCCGCTCGATTTCGTTCGCGATCAGTTTGTCAGCGACGACGGACAGTTTTTGCGCTGCTATACCCACGGAGCGCTTTACGAATTTGCTACCGGACTTTGCATCGATGGCCCATGCAAAGGCGAGTCGCTGTATCGCTTGCCGGTACGGATCGACGGCGGCGAAGTTCTGGTCGGTTGTCCGGATGGCGATTTACGCCAGCTTGCGGATTGAGGAGTGAGGGAATGGGAGCAGAAAGCTCAACGCGAAAATTTATTGCGCTCGTGGGCGAGATCGAACACGGTAAAAGCAAAAAGTTCATTTTGCGCCGAGGCCAGCGGGATCTCGAGGCGTTGCTCGTGAACTTCGAAGGCGATCACTTCGCTTACGTCAATCGGTGTCCTCACACCGGAATTACCCTCGACTGGGTAAACAATCAGTTCTTCAGTTCCGATACTCGCTACCTGATGTGCGCCACGCACGGCGCTGTCTTCGAGCCGCCCAGCGGAGAATGCATCTGGGGGCCCTGTTTCGGATTGTCACTACAGAGCGTTCCTATCGAGATTAAAGCGGGACGGATTTACGCGCGTTTGCCGGGGGCCACCGACTGAATCTCGAAGTATGCGAGGAGCCTCGCGGGGAGAGATTGCAATGGGCGACTGTCTGTTCTGCGCGATTGTCGGCGGCAAAGCCAAAGCGAACATCGTTTACCAAGACGAACGCGTGGTCGCGTTCAAAGACATACGACCACGAGCGCCGGTTCACTTTCTGATCATTCCTCGCAAGCACATCGGCGGCGTGCTCGACATCGAACCGCAGGATTCCGAGCTCATCGGTGAGGTTTTTCAGGTTGCCGCCCGGCTCGCTCGTGAACATGGCATCGGCGAAAGCGGGTTTCGCGTGGTGGTCAACTCCGGGCCCGATGCAGGACAAAGCGTGTTTCATCTGCATTATCATCTGATCGGCGGGCGCCAGATGAGTTGGCCGCCCGGCTAATCCGGACGAGTATTTTCGATATCTGATACGGAGGGGCAGCATGGCGGCTGACGAATGGCATAGTGCGACCAGCGAAATGGCGATACAGCAGTTCGATATCGCGGCACGGAAGCTGGGCGTGGATCCTAACGTTGCGCGCCGCTTGCGCCGTCCCGATCGGGCGCTGATTGTCAGCGTGCCGACGCGCATGGATAACGGCGGAGTCAAAGTTTTTACCGGCTATCGGGTACAGCACAATGATGTCTTGGGTCCCTTCAAAGGCGGCAT
>DATBEY010000017.1:0-5394 GCA_036558765.1 Binatia bacterium
GAGGCTGTTGTACGTTTCGCGATTGGGCAAATAGAAGAAACCGTTTTTACCCTTGGGTTTGAGCTCATTGGGATAATAGCGCGCTTCAGGAGAATAGTACTCCTGGAATAATCCTTCGCGCTTCAAAAGACCCATGCCGTCTGCGGTGGTCTCAACGATATCGGCGAGGACACGACCGGCTTTCACCTCTTCCAATACTTTGCGGATGATATTCTTCGAATCGTTGCGCCACTGCGAGGCGCGCACGAAGGGATATTTCTTCTCGAATTCACCGACGAAAGTTTTGAACCAGGTATGCGAGGTATAAAGGGTGAACTGACCCTCGCGCTTGGCGCCCTCGATGAGGATTTTTTCTCGGTCGGCGCCCTGGTAGAGCGCTAATTGCGCCGATGACATCGGCGCGCTAGCGGCAAAAGCACACGTGACAAGCAGTAACGTCTGGATGGCACAGCAAATCAGAGTCCAAGCCCGGTGTCGTCGATGCACGTCGTTCTCCTTGCTTGCCGACTCACTGCTGCAGTTTATTTTTGTGCTCGAGCAGCCAAGCTGTCAGACGCGCGATACCTTCTTCCAAGTAGATTTTCGGTTTCCAATCGAGCTCGCGCCGAGCGAGGGAAATATCGAGGGGGCTGCGCAACCGGTGCGGCGCCACTTCGGCAGCATTCGGGTGCGCGCCAATTTCGAACTGCAAATGGGGTAAGGCTTTTTGAATCGCGCGTTTTAAATCGTCGCTCACGTAAGTTTTATCAAGACCGATATTGTACGCACGACTGAGGCGCTTGTCGCTGAAAAGTGCTCGGCTCACCGCATCAACGACGTCGTTGATATAGATCAAGTCATCATTCGGCCGGGTGAGAAACGGACGGCAGCTTTGGCCGAGGATTCCCTTTTTCAATTCCAGCGGAATGCTCCGGCAAAGTCCGGGACCGTAGACCGAGGAATAGCGGAGCGCGACAAAATCGACACCGTATTTTTCTTTGTAGAAGTCGCCCATCCATTCGGAAACGGTTTTCGCGGCGCGATAGAAATAGGTGGGATAGATCGACACCGCGTCGTCTTCTTTGACCCAGCTCCCAGCGGGTTTTTGTAGCTGGCCATAAATCGACGCGGAACTGGAATAGACGACGCGCTTGATTTTAAGATCCTTCGCCGCTTCGAGAATGTTCGTCATCGCGTGATAGCAGTAGTTGATGACCGATGGGCTTTCGTCGCGCGGCGGGTGCGCGGCATGAAAGATATGCGTCGGCTGTTCCCGTTCACAGAGCGCGCGAAATTCCCTCGCATCGGTGACGTTCATCAGATGGCTCGGCGTTTTGATGTTGAGAAGCGAGAGATCCGGCGCGCGCGGCACCACATCTATGGGAATGATTGAATGCCCGAGGGTCTCGAGCAGCCGGCTGGTGTGGGAGCCGATGAAGCCATTGGCCCCCGTAATCAGGATTTTCTGCTGCATTGCGCGGTCGCTTTAGCGCTTGGTGATAAAGAGTCGACGTTTCAGACCTTCCCATTCGGCAAATTTTCTTTCCATCACCTCCGGCGGATATTTGTTCTCGATGTAGACCTTCTTGAATTTTTGATCCGCCGAAGCAACATCCTTGCGCGCCGAACTCAGGCCGCCTTTCAAAACCATTTCCTGGCCCTCTTTCGAGTGGAGATAATCCAGGAACAGCAGCGCTGCGTGGGCATTCGGCGCTTTCACGACCATGCCGGAAGTTCCGGTGGTGGCGACCACGGGATCGATGGGACGCCACTGCACCGGCGCGCCTTTTTGCTTGGCCACAGTGATGTTCGAATTGAAGATCGTCGGCGACAAGGGTACTTCGCCCGACGCCACCAGCTCAGCCAGCGCCGCGCCGGAGATGTTCTGCACGTTGACATCTTGCTTGGCAATTTTCTCCAGAAACTCACGGCCATAGGCTTCGACAACGGCGCCGATCCACTGGGTGCCTGTGGTCGTCCCGGCGATGGACATTTTGTCTTTCCATCTTGGATCGAGCAGGTCCTTCATGGTTTTGGGCGCTTCCGCCGACGGAACGAGATTGGTGTTGAAGCCCAAGCTGATGTAAAGCTCACGGCTCGTCCAATGAAACACACCGTTTTTTCCTTTGACCTTAGCGCTGTTGTCGTAAGCTGCGAGCTCCGGGGAAAAAACTTCCTGAAACAATTTTTCACCGATCATAAGCGCCATGTAATCGGGGCTGGTTTCGACGACATCCGCGATGAAGCGTCCGGCCGCTGCCTCATCGGTCAAACGCTTCAGCAGCTCTTTCGAATCGCTGCGCCATACATTGGTTTTAATGAAGGGGTATTTTTTGCCGAACTCCTGAGACACCGGACCGGCCATCCAGGTATTCGACGTATAAAAGGTAACTTGTCCCTCTTTCTTGGCTCCCTCGACGAGAATGGCTTCGCGGTCTTTTCCCTTGTAGAGCGCCAACTCTGCTGAAGACATGGATTTTGTTTGCGCCGCCAGATTCGAAGACATTTGGAAGACGATCAGCAACGCAACCAGAACACTCGATTGTCGAAAGGTCATCGAAGAATCCTCCTGAGCGATCACATCAAACGAAATAACCTTGCTTGTATGCCCAAAGCCAGAGGTAGGCGATTTTCTCATTATAGAGTTCGGCGTAGCCCACATGGCCATAGCGCGGGATAAGCACGACGTGCGCGCCGCGGGTTGCGCCGGCATACTTTGCGCCCATGAACATCTCGCGCTTGTCTTCGAGCTTCTCGCCTCGGACCCAATGGCCTTTGTCATTCTCGCCCACCGTGAGGAGCACTCGAATCGTTTTCAGCCAGTTCGGATCGGGCTCCTGCAAATGATCGAAATATTCCTCGCGCGGTAAACCGGTGCGCTTGGGATACTCTTCGAGAATGCCAACCGCTGCGTTGTGTTGATTATCGCAGAGGCTGGTCTTCATCTGCGAGCGCAGCGGGCTCACGAGCCGAATGTAATCGTCGGCGCCACCCCATGGCGTCAAATCTTCCGGATCAATATAACCGGATTCTTTGAAAGAATCGGGTGAGCGCCGCGATACGTGATCGACGGGCTTTTCCGCGTATTTTTCAGCGCCGGTTTGGTTGCGCCACTCCAGGCGCCAGCCGTCCGGTCCGCCACTGCCGAACCCGACGATGCCCACGACTTTGGTCTTCTTTGAAAAACGCGTGAGATTTGCCGCCATCGGCCCGCCGGTGGAATGACCGAAAACGATGATCTCCTGTCCGGCCAAAAGCGCATCGGTGAGCAAGCCTGCGCCTTGCAGGATGACGTTGAAGGTACATTTCAAATTGCGATCAGAGATTTCGTCCTTCGGCAGATCGCGGTCCTTGAGGTAAATCGGATTGCGCTCTGGTATGGATTGCTGCCAGACGCCGCCCAGGGGGTAATGACCCGGATAGGTGAGTGCCAGGACCTTAAATCCCTGCGATGCCACAACACGCGCGAGGCCAGGTCTGCCGTCGGGCGTCAGATCCATAATCTTTTCGCTGCCCGCGCCGCCGTGAAAGAATACAAACGCCCGGCGTGGGTCGGTCTCCTTTTCCGGCGTGTAAACCGTGCCGTGCATGTCCCAGTCGTAGCCGTTGCGATGATAACGGGTCCAAGCGTCGGCGGTTGTCAAACCGGTGGGGTCGTACGGCGCATCGATAGAAAGCCATTCATCCCAGGTGAGCTTCAATAGCAGGTCGGTCGATTTCAGCCCGGCGAGAAATTTTTCCGTGGCGCTGTTCATCGATTCGAATCCTCTAGGCTTTGGTAACGTAGCGATCGAGATAGTATTTGGCAATCTCGCCTTTGGTGCAGAACCAGACATCTTTGAAACCCTTGGCGTAGCGGATGCATTCCTCAAACACGCCGATGATGTTCGGCCGCCCGCCGATGTGGGCATGAACGAGGCAATCGATCAATTTAGGCGCGCCCGCTTGCCCTTCTGCATAGAGGCAGTCAAACGCGGCCTTGAAGCTGTCAAAGTAAAATTGCGCGGGATTTTTATGCGTGAACAGTAGACTCAAATCGTTGGCGTAATCCAACCGCGGCATGATCACGATGGGCTTGCCGTTGACCATCCGATGCTGCGGAATATCTGGACCCGGCAAATCACCGGTCCAATAAATGCCTGCATCGACGTAATGGCCGAAAGTATACTCATTGATGCGATGACCAGGGCTGACCCAGCCGACGGGACGCTTGCCGGTTACGGAAGCGAGGGCATCAAGAGTTCGTCGAATGAGCTTTTTCTCCGAGTCGGTATCCAGTGAAGATTGCGCGGTGTCGTTGACCCAACCATGGCCGACAATCTCGTGACCGGCCGAATGAAGTTCCTTCACCACATCGGGAAAATCCTCGGCGATCCGCCCATTCGTATCGATGGTGCCTTTGACGCTATTTCGTGAAAATACGTCCATAATACGCCAGATCCCCGCTTTGCCGCCGTATTCGCCGTAAGCCAGAGATGCGTAATCCGGTTTGCCATCTTCACTGCGGCGATACTGGGAGGATTTTTCGAAGGCCTCCAAAGCAACGAAAAAACTGACGGCGATCTTCGCGCCATTGGGCCATTGAATCGGGTTCAGTCTCATAAATCGACCTCTTCAGGATTTGAGCGCGGCAAAAGACCTCTCGCGATAGCTACGGAGCGAAAATCGCGACCGTGGCGCCGCCAAAATGAATATTGCTCATGGCAACAATCGCTTACATTCGGGACGATGCAATTACTATCAAGCAGCAGTGAAGAACGTCAACCCAGTGCCGTCTTTCAGGGGGGTTCGTCGTCATTCCGCGCAACCCAGATCTATTCTGGGATTGCGCGACTCGGAATCCAGAAAATTCACATCAATCTGGATACCGGCTTCCGCCGGTATGACTACCGAACGGCGCGCCGATTAATTTAACCGCTGCCGAGACACTAAGCTCGGTGAAACAATAATTCACGCAGAAACATCATCAAAGCCGAACGTACGAATTAGCGACGGTGTTGCTCAGGTGATGCGAAGCAGGAGGTCAGTTTGTCGGGCATTTGCCGGTTTTCAGGTGGGCTTGGAAGTCGGCAGGGAAAAGTTTTATTGCGCTCTCTATTGGCGGGCCGGGCATAGCGATCAGATTGCAAAAACCCTTGCCTTTGTTAAACGCGAGGATTTTGCCGAACTGCTCGAGCATCGGCATACCTCCTTGCCCGGCCTGAACTTTTTTCAGCATCATCGCAAGGCTGCTGGTTTCCATACGGCAAGCAGGGCATTGACCACATGATTCGGCGGCGAAGAAGTCGGCGATCTTTATCAATTCTTCGACGATACAGTTTCCCTCAGCCACCAATTTGACGACACCGCAACCGAGGGCGGAGCCTGCGTCACGCATAGAGTTATGATCGAGCGGTGTGTCGATTTTTTCCGGCG
>DATBEY010000018.1:0-4709 GCA_036558765.1 Binatia bacterium
CCGCGCTGTGGAAAAGGAATCTTGAGCGAGATCAAATCGAGCAAGACGGGAAAGCCTAACTTATCGACGATCGGTTTTTCCGCTTCGGTGAGAACCGTGAACTGCACGATCCCCTTCTGCATTGCCGCAATGCGGTCGTAAAGAACACCGATTGAACGCAAACTCACATCCTTCACTGGATCCAGTCCGAGTTTTCGTAGGCTCACTCGCAGAGCAAAATCGGCGATCGTGCCAGGGCTTTGGTTGGCGCCGATCTTTCCCTTTAAATCGTCCGCGCGTTTAATTCCCGGCGTTGTCACAAAGTAATAGGTGAGAATGTTAACGCTCCCAGTGATCGCCACGACATCGCCACCGGCAAGTCGCGCGCTGACCACAGCCGGTCCGGCGCTCTCGGCAATCGCGCTTTCCCCTGCCAACATCGCTTGGAGCGTTCGCACGCTGCTGGGAATCAGCACTGGCGCGACATCGAGACCCTGTTTGTCGAACAGCCGCGCCTCTTTTGCCACCCAGATCACAGCGGACGCCCCTGGCGCCGGAGAGAAATAAGCGGTGTAGATTCGCTGAGCCGCCACATCGTCAGGAGCGACAATCAGTGCAAAAAGTATCGAGAGTGTCGCAGCCGCTTTTGCCAGTAGCCGAATTTGTTTTGATTTCATCGGCGCCCCTCGGTTCGATGTTTGTTTCGCTGAAAGCGACGCGCTCTCGATCAGACTCTTGGCTATGCTTGCAAGACGAACTCCAAAACTATTTGAGGATCTCCTTGGCCTTGGGCAGCAGCGCCGGGTCGAGATTGAAGATTTCCTTGACGGCGTGTTCCAACTCGCTGCCATCCAATGGATTGATATCGAGATTGGCTTTTTTTGCTTCGGCCAAGAACTCCGGATCTTTCATCGTCTCGGTAAATCCCTTACGCAGCAGTTCGAGCCGATCTTTCGGAGTTCCGGGCGGGAGCACGTAAGGGCGGGCCGTCGGTCCTGCCGTGTGAACCAACGACCGAATTAATTTCCGCGCTTCGTCCGTTTTGGCAAAGTTAATCGTCAAAGGCACATTGGTGAGCTCAGGATTCGATTTGGGAAGAGCCTGTGCAACGATGACCAATTCTTTCGCGCTAAGCTCCTTACTCCACGTCGATTTGAAGGACTCCCAAGAATTGCACACGCCCTGAATTTCGCCGCCCGCAAATGCCAAGCGAATATCGGCGGTTCCTTTGTAGCCGGTGACGAGTTGCATGGGCAGGCCGATCGTCGCCGCAAGAACTTTGGGGATATCGTCAGTGATGCTGCCGGGACCGACTCCGCCGAGCTTGATCGGAGTTTTGGAAGCAAGCCATTGCTCAAAGCTCGTAATCCCGGTTGCTCTGGAAATTCCGAAAACCGAGCTGTCCTGCGCTGGCACGCCGATGAACTCGAATTTATTGGACTCGAACTCGATGCCCGGCTTCCCCAGCAACTGTTGCAAAAACAATCCGCCGCTGAAATGGCCGATGGTGAGTCCATCGGGCTTGGCGATTTTGTACATATAGTTGGCGGAAATCAGAAAACCCGCCCCAGGCATATTCTCCACGACAAAAACCGGATTGCCGGGAATGTGCTTGCCCATATGGCGCGCAATGGTGCGTGAGTAGGTATCATAACCGCCGCCGGCGGATGCGCCCACGATCAGGCGAATGCTTTTACCTTTGTAAAAATCCTGGGCCGATGCCGGCGCGACTAAACTTAACCATAGGGCGACCAGCGCCCAAAGTTTAAATATCTTCAACATCATACCTCATTCCTCCTCAGTAATTTTTGTCGGCTTTATCGATTCGCGCGCTAGGACGGTTCGTGTCATCGCTCACAGACATCGACGAATATCCCATCCGGGCTTGAAAATTGAAATTGTCCGTGGCGACAGGATGCGATCAGAGCAAGGCGACGCTCGCCTTCGCTCGACTCGCTGATGATCCGCTCGCGCATCTCGGGATTCGTCTCACGCAACGCGGCGAGCTCTTTTTTCACCGCGCCAACGTCTTCGACTTTGAACCCGACATGTTCCAAACCGGGGCGATCGATCCCTGCGCCTTCGAAGTCGCTCATCTTCCACGGCGCGATAATTAACGTCAGTCTGCCGTCGGTGAGATAATAGTTGGGGTCCTCAAGCGCTTTGTCGGCTTCTCGTAAATCGAACGAATCGCGATAAAAGGCCGCGATTGTGGCAGGATTCATGACTCGGAGTTTTAGATGATGAACCCGTCTCGGTTGATTGCGACGCGCTTCGACATACACGTCGCGGCGATTCGACGCCCCTTCCTCCGTTAGATCGAAATAGTTTCCTTCTGGATCGTGGGCGCCGTAGGTCGCAAAGGGTCGATTCGATGGCCGTTTAAGTACGGCGACGTCGGGATAGTTTTTTTTGACGCGCCTGACCGCTTCGTTCACGTCGTCGACATCGACGCCGAAGTGATGCAATCCTGGCACATACCCCGGCTTTCTTCCGATCACGGTGACGCCGACATAACCGTCGCTGATGCTCACGGCGTAATTGGTCCGGATCGCTTTCTGTTCTTCTTCGGAGCCGGGTTTCGATCGCTTCAGGTCGAACACCGATTCATAGAACTTTGCCTCGCGCACGAAATTCTCGCTGACGATGGCGAAGTGCTGGATTCGGGTGAGCATAAGTCTCCCTTGGCCGAATTAGTTCAAGCCGTTCGAATCGTTCAAGCGGTTCAAACCATTTAAGGACATGAGCGGTATCCGAGACGGCTTGAACGGATTGAACTATTTGAACGTCTCGAACCAAGTTATTTGCTGATTCGCTTGAAGAAACCTTCCTTTTCCAACTCGTCCATAATGCTTTCGTCGAGGTACTTCTCAAGCTTGGTATCGAGCTTGGGATTCTCGTTTGCGATCAGCTCCAGCGTATTTTGCATTCCGTTGTGAGAAACACGGGTCGGGAAGGAAAATTTGGGCGCAAAATATTTGTAGGTTTGCTCGAGCGCTTTTGCGTTATCTTGCTTCAGCCGGTGCTTGAACAACGCCATCCCTTTTTCGGGGTCATTCATAAATTGGTACGTGCCCTCGGCATAGGCCATGACGAAGCGTTTTACCACATCGCGCTTCCGCTCCAACAAGGAACGCCGTACAGCCACAGCGGACATGGGGTAATCTGCCGATTTGAATTCGTCTAGATTGCCGAGCTCATTCATACCCATCCGCAGCGCTTCGCCGAGCTCCGGGTGCGACAGGACCGTCGCGTCCAGCGCCTTCGACGACAAAGCGACGAGTCGATTAGCGCCGCCGCCGGCCTGTATAACCGTGACCTTCTCGCGCGGAATTTTCCATTCTCTGAGCAACAGCGTTACCGCGAGATCATTGGCCCCGCCGAAACCGACGATCCCGATCTTCTTGCCAATGAGATCCGCTGGCTTGCGAATTTCTTTTTGCGTCACAAGACTGAACGGGAACTTGTTCAATGATCCGGCGACCATAACGATTTCCGCTCCGCGCATTACGGCTCTGATATGACCCGCGGCGTCGACGTGAGCGAACTGGATACTGTCGCCGACCAGCGCCTGGATCTGGCGGGTAGTTCCGGGCACTAAAATCGTCTCGCCATCGAGGTTGTACTTCTTTAGCAGTCCAAAGTCTTTGACCGCCCACATGGAGGCTTGAAATCCGGCAAAGCCGGCGTAGCCAAGCATATACTGCTCTTGCGCGCGAGCGCCTCCTTGCACAATCAACAGCAAAGAAATTACCGCGAGCAAAGTTCGAATCATCTGCGTCTCCCGACCGTCAGACTATGTGCTTTTTGTCAATCGAGCCTAGTCGAAGGATCTCGAATTTTTTGTTACGGCTCAATTCGAGATGGTTCACTCCGCTATGAATACTCTCGTTATGCTTCACCTATTCGCCGTAAATCCGCTCAATCTCCGTAATGCGCTCCCGAACATGTTGCTTGAAATCCACGCCAGCGGGAATCACTTCTGACAATGCCTGCAGATGCAGCAGCCGGTTTGACTTGACGTCTCTCATCACATGTTGAGGATCGCGTCCGTCCTGCGCGGCTTTCATTGCGTTCAGCAGCAGTTTCCGAGCAGCGATAATCGCTTTGTCCGAACTTACCGGATGCTCCGCCGTGCGATCCTGCACGGGGCCTTGGCTCTCGGTGGCGAATGCATCATGCGCCTGGAAATTCACTCCCATGCCGGTAAACGTCTTGTCATTCATCGAGTCACGGTCTTGCTGATAACGATTCGACGCGTTCCGTGTCAAACGATAGTCGGCGGTCAGTTCTGTCTGGCTTCTCGTTCGCATAAACTCATCGAGAGGCTTTTCCCGGCTGAAAGCGAAAATGTATTTCCAGTGGTGCGTATCGTCGATGGGCACATGCCAATGGATTGCGTAACCGGCCCCGACGGTTGATCCGCCGAAAGCGGATAAATTGGGCATGACAAAGTTCGTAATGCGTATATAGCGTTTATCTCGGCCAGCATCTCTGATCGTGTAGATACGCAGGCCATAATCGGTGACTTCGACCTCTATTGTCGGCGCGATGTCTTCGCCGAGCAAGGTAATATCACTGGTAGTGCTACCGGGCACCATTCGCCGGCGCGCGATTTGCGCTTCATCGAAACATTGATGCAAAAACGAAAGATGAACGGGATCGATATTGCCTTCATTGCCCTGAAGATAGTTACAAGCATGAAATACTTTGGTCGCTGTTCGGTATTC
>DATBEY010000019.1:0-5926 GCA_036558765.1 Binatia bacterium
TCCGCGGTCGAGCATTTTCCGTAATCGAGATACGTAATTGTCAGCGGTTGTCCCTCGGGGCTGTACATAAAGCCTTCGCCGAGCGCAACCGCGATGCCGTGGGCGGCCGAGCCGTAAACCTGGCCATTGACGACGTCGGGATTGATGACCGTGCCATTATCGCCGACGATGAGGTAGCGCTTCACCTCGACCATTCCGGTCGTCTTGTCCACCTCGACGATCGCCGCGTGCGCGCCGGCAGAAAACGTAAACTGCGCGCGCACCATGCGGTCCGCGCCAGGCACGATATTCGGCTTCGCGTGCGGGAACATGTAGTAATAAGTTGCTTGCAGTCCAGCGTCCATGCCGTCGGGAATCAAATGCTGATTGTTGTAGGCGATGCGGCCGAGCTCGGCGAAGGTGACTTTTTTGGCTGCGGAACCGGGCACATGAACGACCCCATTTTCGATGGTCAATTCCTTCGGGTCGGTGCTGAGGACGTGCCCGGCAAGTTGGAGCACCTTTTCCCGCAACCTGGTTGCGGCGCCGTGGATGGCGCCAATGTCGTAGAGGTGAAAATTGTTGCCGCTGTTCGCCGCGGCGACACCCCAAGGCGACAAGTCGCTATCGAATGGGATACTCGTGCTGATCTGGTCGGGGGTAGTACCGAGAACTTCAGCCGCGACTTGCGCGGTGGTGGTTTCATGGGCCTGTCCGCAATTCGGCGAGCCGAGATGCAAGCTCAGCGTGCCGTTTTTCTCGAGCTTGATGGTTGCGCCGTTGATGCCACCCGAGCCGGGAGGTTCTTTCATCTCGGGGAAGATCGCCATGTCGCGAGCGGCGTTTCGGCCGCCGGGCTCGACGCCAATGACGATGCCGATGCCCATTAGCTTTCCTTGTCCGCGACCTTTCTTCTGTTCCTCGCGGAGTTTGTCGTAGTCGATTTTTTCGAGCAGAGTCGAGAGCAAGCCGGGATAATCGCCACTGTCGTAGACGTTGCCGCTAATCGTTCGATAGGGCATTTCATTCGGCTGAATCAAGTTTTTCCGTCGCACTTCGATGGGACTTAAATTCAGTTCCTGAGCGACCCGATCCATCATTCGTTCCCAGATGTAGCACATGCCCGGCTTGCCGATGCCGCGGTTGGGAATCACCGGACACTTGTTCGTCACCACCGCGTTACCGATCATGTGAATGGCCGGCGTCCTATAAGTATTCGAAAGGTTGTTGAGCTTATTGGTGAAGTGAATCGTCAACGTGCTAATGGAGCCGCCGACATCGTCGTATTCATCGAAACGCAGACCGAGCACCGTGCCGTCATTCTTTACCGCGGCTTCCGCCTCGAACTCCTGGGCGCACGCATGGCCGCCGGCCATCATGTGTTCGCTCCGGTCTTCGATCCATTTCACCGGCCGCCCGGTTTTCATCGCAAGCAGCGAAATCAGCACGACATACTTCCGAATGAGATGGATCTTTTGTCCGAAACCGCCGCCCACGTCCGGAATGATCACACGCACATCCTGCAAACCAAGCGCCTCGCGAACGCCGTCGTAAATTACTTCGGGCACCTGGGCGGTCACCCAAACGGTCAAACGTTTGCTGGCAGCATCAAACGACGCGATCACGACAAACGGTTCGAGAGGTGTGGAGCTGTAGCGGTGGATTTTGAGATTTTCTTTCACCACACGGTCAGCGGATTTAAAGGCGGCATCGATATCGCCATATTGGAGCGAGCCCTGCCAGGCGAGATTGGTGCCCAGCTCATCGAACAATATCGCCGATGATGCTTTGATCGCTTCACGCACATCGACCACGGGCCGCAGTGGCTCGTAATCGACCTGAATCAACTCCAGAGCGTCTTCCGCTGCGCCCCGGGTACGTGCAGCCAGCGCGCCCAGTGGTTCGCCGACATAGCGAACTTTCTCGATAGCGCCCGCGTATTCATCGATCGGCCGCTTGAGGCCAGCGGCGTAGCGCCCCGGCTTAAAAGGTTTCGTCAGCCGCTTCACCTCATCCGGCGTCACTACTGCCATCACATCGGGGTTTTTCAGAGCGTCCGATGTATCTACAGAAAGGATCTTTGCGTGCGCGTGCGGGCTGCGCAGGATCATCGCCTGCAGCATGCCCGGCAAAGTAAAATCGTCCGTATAAAGCCCGCGGCCAGTGACGTGGCGAGGTCCCTCTTTGCTACGGCTCTTGGCGCCGACGAATTTCTCAGGCATTGCTAATCACCATCGGGATAAGTCATGAATTAGGGATTCGAATTTCGAAATTCGGATTTGCTTTTCATTCGCGGTTTTTTTGCATTGCTGCCGCTTCTTTCACGGCATCGACAATCTGCACATAGCCCGTGCACATGCAAAGATTACCGGCGAGGGCCTTACGTATTTCGGCTTCGCTCGGATTCGGGTTGTTCTGCAACAATGCGTGGCTTGTCATCACCATACCCGGCGTGCAGTAGCCGCACTGGAACGCATAATTTTTGACGAAGGCTTCCTGAACTGGATGAAGTTCGCCGTCCTTGGCCAAACCTTCGATGGTGGTGACTTCTCGACCGTCCGCCTGCACGGCGAAGTGCAGGCACGATTTGACAACCTTACCGTCGAACAGCACCGAGCAGGCGCCGCATTCGCCGACGACGCAGCCGATGTGCGTGCCGGTTAGACCGATAGTCTCGCGCAAAAAATGCGCGAGCAGAATTCTCGGCTCGACATCCTCCTGATAAACCCGTCCGTTGACGGTAACGCGGATCGTTTGCTTCATATTTTACGAATACCTTGGGGCGTCAGACGGGTCAACTTGCGCGTTGTACTGCTTCCTCGGCGGCGCGCCGCACGAGGACTTTGATCAAGTCGAGCTTGTATTCGGCTGAGCCACGGTTGTCGTCGGTAGGCTCGCATTCAGTCGAAGCGACTTCACCCATTTCGCGAAGCGCCGCCTCGGTGATCGGTTTGCCGCGCAGCACCGCTTCGGCTTTCTTGGCATGAACGATGGTGGACGCAACGGAATTAAGACCGAGCCGCACGTCTTCGCACGTGCCATTCTTAGTCTTCACTGTCAGCGCGACGCCGACGGTGGCGAAGTCTTCGATGCTCCGCGGTGTGAATTTGATGTGCGCCCAGCCGGGTCGTTCAGGCGGCGGCACATGGATTTCGGTCAAGAGCTCACCCGGAGCCAGAGCGGTCTGATAGTAATCGACAAAAAATTCATCCAAGCGAAGCGTTCGTTGACCCTTACTGCTCGTGAGCGTGACTTCGGCGTCGAGCGCAATCAGGCTCGCGCCAGGATCGGTCAGAGGATCGCCCGCGGCGAGATTCCCACCGATGGTGCCCATGTTCCTGATGCGCGGCTGAGCCACTTTGCGGAAGGTTTCGTGCAAAAGCGGATAGTGCTTTTTCACCGGGGGCGAAAGCTCGATATCGCGATGGCGCGCGCCGGCTCCGATGCGCAAACCGTCATTGGGCTTGTACGTAATTCTGTCGAACTTCGGGATGTGCGCAAGACTGATTACGACTTTGGGCATGAGGAGTCGCTGGCGCATCATGATCAACAAAGAAGTCCCGCCGGCGATCACTCGCGCATCATCGCCGTACTTTTCAAGCAGGCTGAAAACTTTTTTTAATGTTGTCGGTTCCTGATAGTCAAAGCGGATCATGGTTTTATTTTGGATTTTGAATTTTCGATTTTGAATTATGGAGCAATAAGAAGCGACGCATGGCAGCTAACCTTTTTCTTTCAGGGCGCGGAGAATTTTTTCGGGGGTGATCGGCAGAGTTTTTACACGCACGCCGACGGCGTCGAAGATGGCGTTGTTGATCACTGCGGCGGTGGGGTCCATGTTGAGCTCGCCCAAACCCTTTGCCCCGAATGGACCCGTCGGCTCATAAGAGTCGGCAAATGTATGTCGCAGCGGGGGCATGTCGCGCATCGACGGAATGCGATAGTCCGAAAAATTCGGGTTGATCGGCCGCCCTTCATCGATTTGCAAGCCTTCGATGAGCGCATAACCGATGCCTTGCGCCAGCCCGCCCTCGACCTGGCCTTCGGCGCCGAGCGGATAAATCACCGTGCCGCAGTCGGAGGCGACGGCGAATTGCAGAATTTTCACGTGCCCGGTCTCCGGATCGACGTGCACTTGCGCGGCCTGGGCGCCATAGTTATAAGCCCCCGATTCGTTCCCGAAGCGTGTCGCATCGGGAAGCACAGAGTCAGCGTCGAAGCTGCCGGAACCAACGATCGGAGCGCCGTTGTGCCGAAACAATCGCGCCCGCGCCACATCGGAAACCGTCAAGGACTTTCCTTCGGCGCCCTTGACGAAAATTTTGCCGTCACGGGAGATCAAATCTTGAGGATTGGCCTCGAGCATCTCGGCGGCTTGCTCGAAGAGTTGCTGTTTCACATTAGTTGCTGCGTTTTTCACCGCATTGCCACTCACGTAGGTAAGCCGGCTGGCGAAGGCGCCGAGACAAAAAGTGGTGAGGTCGGTATCCGCGCGCGAAATCTCCACGTCTTCCACAGGGACGCCGAGCTCTTCAGCGGCGATCTGGCACATCGCGGTGTGCACGCCCTGTCCGCATTCGCCCTCGCCGCTCAATATCAGGGCTTTGCCGTCTTCATTGATCTTGATGGTCGCCGAGCTGCCGTCATAATCGCCGAAATGGCGCTTGCCGCTCACGTGAACGGTGCAGGCTAAGCCCAACCCGGTATTGGGCTGCTTGTTGGCGCGCTTCGTGTTCCAGCCGATCATCTGTTCGACGCGGTCGAGGCATTGCTTGAGCTCGCAACTGGTGACGCGGTTGCCGTGGGGCGAAACATAACCGACTTCGGCGGCGTTGATGCGCGCGAGCTCCAGCGGATCGATGCCGAGGGCATGCGCGCCTAGATCGATCGCCTGCTCGACGGCCCATTCGGCGGACGGATTGCCGAACCCACGGAACGCCCCGGTAGGAACTTTATTGGTGTAAACGAGCTTGGCGTCGATTTTGACATCGGAGTACTTGTAGCAGGTGTCGTGGCGCATCGCCGCCACGCCGGTGATGGCCGGCGCTTTAGCCGAGTAGGCGCCGTTGTCGGCGATTACTTTTAATTCCTTCGCCCGGATACGTCCGTCTTTTTTGAACCCCATTTTGACGTTGATCTTCATGAAAACACGCGGTCGGCAGCCGGCAAGGAATTCTTCTTCGCGAGTGTTGATCAGCTTCACCGGTTTGCGGGCCTTTTTTGCCAGGACGGCGGCCACTAAAGCGTTATTATCATCGCAGGACTTACCGCCAAAGCCGCCGCCCACCGCGGTTTGAATAATCCGCACGTCGGTCTCCGGAACGCCGAGGGCGGTGGCGATGCGGTAGCGGGCGTTGAACAGCGTCTGAGTGTTCATATAGATCGTGTATTTGCCGCTGGTAGCGTATTCCGCGACGCTCCCGATGGTCTCGATGGAGCAATGCCACTGGGGCATGCTCGTGAAGGTATCTTCGACGATCACATCGGAATCGGCGAAAGCCTCGGCGACGTTACCGCGCTCCAAATCCAAATGCATTGCGATGTTATTGGGCTTGTCATCGTGTACCAAAGGCGCCCCGTCCTTCATCGCTTCTTCGGCATCGAAGACGCCCGGGAGCGGCTCCCAATCGACTTCGATCAGGTCGATCGCTTCCTCGGCGATATCGGGATCGATGGCCGCCACGGCGGCGACTTCCTCGCCGACGTAGCGGGTCTTGCCAACGGAAAGAATGTATTGGTCGGCGAAAAATGCGCCCCAGGGCCGTTTGATCGTGTCCTCGGCGGTGACCACGGCGCGCACTCCGCCAAGCTTTTCCGCCTTGCTAGTGTCGATGTTACGAATGCGTGCGTGCGGATACGGGCTGCGCAAAACTTTTCCCACGAGCATGCCGGGAAGATAGATGTCCGCGACGTATTCTGAATCGCCGGTAACCTTGTCAAATCCTTC
>DATBEY010000020.1:0-13807 GCA_036558765.1 Binatia bacterium
TACCCACAGCACCCACGCGCCGGCGAGCAGAATAACTGCGCTTGTTTTTCTGGTCCGCATAAAATTTATAATGGCGGGTGGCCAAGGAGTGTTAGCCCTGAGCCTATTGAAGCCATACCCGCGAGCGCCCAAAACGCAGCGGAAGAATCTGACCAATTGCTGTAGAGAGTGGCGTAGGTGAGCACGACGAGCCCTGCAATTAAAAAGATCGCGCCCATAAAGTGAACGCCTTCGGCTCCCGGTTTAGTGCTGTACATGGTTTGTTCCCTCCCACGCTGATCGCGTTATCAGCGGCGGCGCGTCCCAGGCCACTTGGGAGGGTGGGGTCAACGAACAAGGGCACTCTCGTTAGTCTTCGAGCCGCCGCCGTACTCGTTAGCAAGCGCATAAGTCATACCGGCAGCCGGCTGCAATTTCATTGCACTTTAGTCCGAGGGAATGGAATCTTTCGAGAATTTGAGAAACGGTTTTGCGAAATTGCGAAACTATGGGACTCCAGTGCGCAGAATGATTTCCGTTTTACTGAAATCTTGCTTGAGATTCTTGAACCTTGGCAGGACCGGAACAATTTCGGGTTTTGCATCGCGCTAACAATGTCCATGGGCCTGCGCTTCACGCCTTAGCTCCTCGATCTCGTCGAGCGGCATTACGAACCGAACGGCAATCAAAATGGCTGATTCCGTTAGCAAGGCTGGACTCCCGGCTTTCAAAGCACTGGCTAGGTTGTAGACTCCCGTCAGCCAAGGAATTTTCTGCTTGCATTACGCTTCGGCTCAAGCCTAAGTTGCCGTAACTCTCCGACATTTGAAACGGTTTTCAGCCGGAGGCCAGTTACCGTCGAATATCGCTCCGATTTAACCACGGAATTTGGCACTTCAACAGCGAATGCTCGAAGTGGCCGACCGATTCATTCAACATCCTTCGCGTGGACAATCTCCCGATGGGTTTCCGATGCTGCCCCGAATGTGAGGCATTAGCCATTGCGTTCACCGCGCCCGAATTAACGTCACGATCTCCGCGTCCGATGAGACGTTGAGCCGATCTTTCAGTTTCCGAAATGCCCAGGCGATCACCTTGCACTCGTTACTGCGGTAGCGCTTCGGCCTAAATTCATCGCGCTTTTAGCAAACACCTCATCGCAGAACGAACCCCGCGCACTTCGCCATCCCTTCAGACACGCCGTTTAATACGACTCTTTCATCGTTAACGATTGATGACTTCGCTGAGACGATTAATCCATCATCCCGATTAGGCTGACATTGTTAACGATAGGACTCTTAATCTCCGCCTATTCGCGTTGATCAGCTGCTGGACCTCGGCGGCCTTCGAGTCCTTGAACCGCGCAGGCTTTACCTCGGCCTGCCGGTCCCGTGCTCCCGATCTCTAGCAACCGTTACCCTGGCACCTCGGCAAGTATATTTTTTTGATCACATCAAGGATGCTGATGATATGGCGCTGCTGCTTCTGTGTCGGTCTCACGGCTTACTCCTGAGTCTTGTTTTACCCTGCTAAGAAAATGCGGGCAGAAATGACGTCCGTATAGCTCTCTGGAATTGAACCTGTCGCCTCAAAGCGCTCATGATTTGAAGGCACATTACGTGCTCCGTACCGCAGACTGTGCATTCGAATCTCCCCGCATTTGTACCAAATCGCCGTTTATCCAATTTTGGATGTGATTTCTGCTTCGTCATCGTCCTACTGTTCACAATCGGATGCGCCGGCGTTCAATCCATTTCGGAAGAGGCGGTGCAAGAAAAGCTGACACAAATCAAGCTGGGATTGACGACCAAAGAAGAGATTGAAAATCTTTTCGGGAAAAATCACAGCACTGATCAATCCAGCTGGAGCTATAATCTCTCGGATAGTGCCATGGCCGTGTCGCAATCAACGCGTAACGGGTGGAGTGGACTTTTCCCGCTTACCTTTGCGACGGTGCCTACCAATACGCGAGCGTTGATCACTGTGACATTCAAGGATTCTCAGACAGTGACTTCATTGAAAATCGAGCGATTTTTTAACGCTCCTTTTATTAATGATTACTTTTACTTTTTTGATAGAGACGCAGCATTAGAGTCAGCCGCGCGTACTGGGGAAACGAGTCATTTTCGCATCGGGGGTTTTGATAAATCAGCCGGTAAGTTCGTGCTCGAGGATGATGCAAACAATGGCCAGATCGTGGTTGAGTTTAACAAACCCATCCTTCACGTAACGTCCATCAATCCTTATGATCGGCTTTCAAATGAATATCGCGTGTTCATTAAGCGCGAAACGCAATTCATCGACAAAATCTTCGCTTCGACAAATGAGGCCGTCATCCTCAGCGGACCCTGATCCGGAAAAAAATTGCGAGGTGCACACGAGTCACAATTCAGCAAAACATTGCGCGAGAAAGGTTAGAAACGATTGAATATTGTCGGCGATGTACTAGCAGTAATTGGACTTGTGTGTTTTGCGTTGACGATTTTTCTTATATGGCTCGGCTCACCACCGCGTCACCCTCGTCTCCATTACCGGCGTGATAAAGGTAAGCGCAGACGCACAGCAATCGCCTAAAGCCATCGTTGAATAATCCGGATCCCGGCCTTATCCCTGTGATAGTAAGGTCAAAAGATCGCACCATCGTACCGTGCTCGAATTTTTCCATTATTGCTGTTACTCTCGCTGCCCCGATTATTACTCCAGGCTGTGGCGAATCACCCGAACAAATTGTCGGACAGAGCCGCGATGTCACGAGCCTAATCAAACGACCGATGGGTCGGGCAAATGCCTTTGCAGAATGGTGTTCAGTGCATCGAAATTGAACGGCTTGTGAATTACTTCGGCAGCGCCGGCGGCAATAGCACGATCGACAGCAGGTCCGAACAGCAGGGCGGTAGCAACTATGATCGATATGTGTCGCGTCAATAGATCTGTTTTGAGCCAGGCCATGACTTCATCTCCACCAACCAACGGCATGTGCAAGTCCATGAGTACTAGATCAGGAAGGGTAGCTCGCGCCTGCCTGAAGGCGTCAAGGCCCGTCTCCGCTTCAAAAACTTCGTAGCCTAATTCTTTGAGACGGAGGGCGAGGTTTTGGCGAATATGGGAATGGTCTTCAACGACGAGAATCTTGTTTTTGCGACGAGTAGAGCTTTCCTCAGTCTTCATAGTTTCGTCGCGCTCTTCAATCGCAAACCCTAGAACGAAAGGATTGATGTACGGAAGCGATCCCGCGTCGGCATTGCTCGCCGTGGTGCAAAAGACTTCGAACCTCAGTCTCGCTGTAAGTGATGACAGTGTTGCTGCCAAAAAACTCTGGCCGAACGGCTCTTGTAAGAGCAGTTTTGAGCCCGAGCCTGGCGGAATGGATTGTTAAAAGCGGACAAAAGCTCTTGTCATCTCCGAATATTTTCAGAGTCATTAAACGTCGGATGAAAAGATTAAATCAAAGCTGTCCTTGCAGGATCTGGAATCCTTGTCCCCCCCTGGGAATCCGAGCGAGCACGTGATGTGCCACTGTTGCCGAGAGAGCTTTAAAGAAGCTGTTTCAATTTGGCGGACTAGGCGCGTTGGGCGATTTGACCTGAAAATACTCAGAACGGGTGAATCAGGGTAGAACTGTCAATGAAAATTTTGCGGGCGATCGCCCGGGACTGAAAGAATCGATGAGGAGTACTCTCTATCTATTTCGCTAAGGTTGCCGGAAGTCAGGTAGCTGAACATGTTTCAGGATGCTGTCACAACATGATTGCCATAGTCCTGGCATCGCGGTCAGAGACAATCATCTTCCCGGTACCAAACTGAAACGCGTTTCGTTTTTAGCAGCCAATCAAGGACATCAAAGAGTCATGGAGTTCCTTGTTGCCCCAGATTGTAAAAAAACGCATTTTCCCATTTTGTCTGGGACGGTGATTCACGCGGGGGCCTATGCCCCCAGCGCATTCGCTACTCCGGTTTATCAGGAGGATCCATGCGATCGTTTGGGCGCTTTTGTCGCTTCCTGATTAAAGCGTAAATTTCATCCACGACAGCGATAATGCAGATGATAATGCCGATCGGCGCGAGCGCGGCGAGAATCGAAAACCATGAGATATCGTCAGAAATAAAAAAGCCCGGACCGTCCATTCCTGGATACCCGGGCTCTGGGTTCACAAACCTCTGGCCTCGTCATAACAAATTAGCTGAGGCTAAACCGTAATCTTTCATTACTCGTACTTTTTAACTATGTCAAGGCGAAATAAGGTTCTTAATCAGCACCCGAGATCCAAACAGATCCGGATCTCGAAACCGCCCGCATACACCCATCTGGATCTTCTAGCTCTAAGTAATTCGCGTGACTGTGGCCAATTTCCCGCATTCTTCCTCAAGTCTCCGCTCATGCCGCGATTTTGCCTGCCTATCGATTATGCTACCTTGAGCGTGAGTGCCGAAGATGGAGTGGAAGAAAACCCACAGCCGTTGCCGAAATCTGTTGTCAGCCGCCGTCATTTGCATGCTCTGTTTTCTGGCGAGCGCGAATGCGCTGGCCGCCGGTCAGTACACCGATAAACAACTTGAAGCTTTCGAGACTCGAGTTGGCAAAATCTACTGGGTGCGCTCTCAAGATGGGAAATTGCCGGCCTTTCTTAGTACGCCTTCATCGGAGGCAGCGAGATTCACACCTGCGCAAAACGAGTCCTTTGAAATCCTTGAACTGTACGGTCGAGACAACAAGGAGCCGTATTACAAAGTCAAATTCGACTCGGGAAAACTAGCCTATATCCGACCTGAGGAGTTTCACGAACAGTTCAACCTCACCATAACCAGCATTGACCCGCTAGCCAATGAGAGACGACTCGCCGAAGAACAATCGAAAGCAGAAAAGGAACGAGTTGAATGGATCAACTCGCAACCTTGGTCGCCACAGGTCAAACAAGCCGCGGTGAAGAAACAGCCCACACCCGGACTCAACACAGCCGAAGTCAAAAGAATTTTGGGCGAGCCGCGCCGCATCACCAAAATACGCGGAGCAACGAAAAACGCCGGCGAGGAGCAATGGTTTTATTCGGACGGCACTATCTTGATCTTCAGCAACGGTCTCTTGAGCAGAACCGAGCGCCGCACCGATGAGAAAAATAGCGCGCCCGGAAAGTGACCCTTCTCCTCTGTTCCCGAGTTTTCATGAAGCATTCTCACTCGAACCCTTTAGCCAACGCCCGCGGTTGCGTTTCTGTCTGAAACGCAAGATTTCATATCCTAAGCTCATCAGTGGTTTTCCCTTTCCCAGCGCAGGTAGCTGCTCTTTATAGTTGTTAAAGTGAAAAAAAACAGGTAAAACCGTTGCGATTTTGCCATGGAGGTTTTGCACAGTTGCCTGTAACTATCAGAAAAGCTAAAAGAATCAACGAGTTGCCCCCCTACCTCTTTGCTGAAATCGATCGCCGCAAACGTGAAGCTCTAAGCCGCGGGGTCGATCTTATAGATCTGGGGATCGGCGATCCGGACATCCCCACACCGTCGGTGATTGTCGAAAAATTAATGGAAAGCGCCAGTAAGCCGGTCAATCACCGTTACCCAAATAGTTCCGGTATGGCAGAGTTCCGCGAAGCCGTCGCCCAATGGTACAAAGCTCGGTTCAACGTCAATCTCGATTCAACGAAAGAGGTCGTTTCACTGATCGGCTCAAAGGAAGGCATTGGCAATATGGCGGTTGCTTTTGTCGATCCCGGCGACGTGGTGCTGGTCGCGAGCCCCTGTTACCCCGTTTACCACATCGGAACCGCATTCAGCGGAGGCAAAAACTACTTTCTGCCGTTAAAAAAGGAACATGCCTTTTTGCCTGACCTGGAGGCGATCCCTTCTGAGATCGCCGGGCAAGCCAAACTCCTTTGGATCAACTACCCCAACAATCCCACTGCCGCAGTCGCTGACAAAAGTTTCTTTGAGCGCGTCGTCGAATTTGCAAATGAATATAACGTGATTGTCTGTCACGACGCCGCCTACACGGAAATGGGCTATGACGGCTACCGTCCCATGAGCTTCCTTCAGGTCGAAGGAGCGCGTGAAGTCGGGATTGAATTTCATTCATTATCGAAAACTTTCAACATGACCGGTTGGCGCGTCGGTATGGCGGTGGGAAATCCGGAACTGGTGACGGGGCTCGCACAGGCGAAATCTAATTTGGACTCCGGGATTTTCCAGGCGATTCAAGAAGCGGGCATCGAGGCGCTTCGTCTAGGAGATCGGATTGTCGAGCCGTCGCGCAAAATTTATCAGGAGCGGCGCGACGTTCTGGTCGACGGTCTTCGCGCAGTCGGTCTGGATTGTGAAAAGCCGCGCGCGACATTTTACGTTTGGGTCAGTTGTCCTAAGGGACTCTCGTCCGCGGCTTTCACAACAAAGTTACTCGAGGAAGCCGGCGTTGTGACAACGCCGGGAAACGGTTTCGGCGAAGCCGGTGAAGGTTATGTTCGCTTCACCGTCTGCGCCGATAAGGAAAGACTGCGGGAGGTTGCGGAAAGGATTCGACGAGTCAAGCTTTAAGGCTCTGTCGTCAGCGGCAGCATGGCGAACACGACGGCGCATCAAGTCTACGTGGGGATCGGCTCCAACGTTGGCAACAAACGAGAGAATTTCTTCGAGGCGGTCAGTCGGCTTGCCAAGTTGCCGGACACGCGGGTGGTCAAGGAATCGTCTCTCTATGAAAGCGAGCCTCTCGGTGACTCCAAAGACTGGTATGTTAACGGCGCGGTGGAGATCGAGACCAAGTTCAAGCCCGACATGCTGCTTAAAAAGTTCAAAAACATCGAACGCGCCATGGGCCGCAAGAAAGTCAAAAAACGCTGGGGTGCGCGCATTATCGATTTAGACATTCTGCTTTACGATTCCGCGGTGGTGAAAAAAAAGACTTTAAAAATTCCTCACCCGGAGATGCCCAAACGCAAATTCGTCCTGATCCCGCTAAGTGAAATTGCGCCTCAGGTGATTCATCCGGAGCTCGGGGTAACGGTTTCCGAGCTCCTGATAAACGTCAAAGACGACAAGAAAATTCACTTGTATCACTCTTAACCCTCGCCGCCCGTGGCATTCGCAAAGTCATAAAGCTCCACCGCCATTGCTCGATCCGAAGCATACTGACATCGAGAATATGTATGCTCGCGGGATGTCTTCTTAGTTGCCTTTTATCGCCTGGTCGACAAACCTTGCGTGAAATGCGAATACTTATAACAGCTCGATGATTCTCTTCCGCCTGATTATAGTATTCCTGATTTGTTACATCGTAATTGCCGCGCTGAAATCCTTTTCCCGCCCGTCCAAAATCAGATCAGCAGATCGTAAAAACTCCAGCGAAGACAGCGAGGAAATGGTATTCGATCCGCAGTGCCAAAGCTATATTCCGAAGGCAAGCGCGGTAATCGAATCGGGCAAGTTTTTCTGCAGTCGCGAATGCGCGCAGCGATATTTATCCCGTTAACGCCTGCAGAATCTTTTCATGCACGGAATCGAAGCCGCCGTTGGACATTACTAGGACGACATCGCCCGATTCCGCATGGCCCGCCAACTG
Organism: Binatia bacterium; assembly: GCA_036558765.1. Taxonomy (GTDB): domain Bacteria; phylum Desulfobacterota; class Binatia; order UBA9968; family UBA9968; genus DP-20. Next base: position 7,523 of record DATBEY010000020.1, read on the forward strand.
CGAAGCAATCGCCGCTGCGCTGCCGATCACCCGAGCCTTGAGCTCTCCGCTTCGATTAATAAAAGCGGCGACTTTTTCCACCGAGAGCCTCTCGGTTTCGGGCACCTTTTCCGGCTGATACACGTTGGCGAGAATCACCTGATCGGCGAGGGCAAGCGCGTCAGCGAATTCTTCTTCAAAAATATTTCTTTTGCTAGTATTGCTCCGCGGTTCGAAAACCGCCCAGAGTCTGCGCCCGCGATAGGCTGATTTGACCGCCTCAATGGTCTCGCGCACGGCGGTGGGATGATGGGCAAAATCATCGATGACCAAAACGCCCCGACGCTCTCCGCGCTTCTCTTGGCGCCGCTTAACGCCTGCAAAGCCGTGAAAGGCGCTGAGTAAGCGGGCTGGCCCGATTTCCAGGAACCGTCCCAGCGCATAAACCGCCAACGCGTTCATGACGTTGTGTCGGCCGATGACGTCAACTTCCAGGCGGCCCTCGGATTTGCCGTGGTAACAGGGCTCGAAAAGGGTTCGACCCTCACCGAACTCGATATTGATCGCCGTCCAGTCGCTCTCCGCCGTCTGACCGTAACTCACACACGGACAGCGTGCCGCCGCGGCGATCTCTTTCGCGTCGGGATAGTCAGCGCAGACCACCAGTGACCCGTCATCCGGAATGATTTCAATGAGCTTACGAAATGCGCTCTTTACGTGATTGAGATCACGGTATATGTCGGCGTGGTCGAATTCGACGCTGGTGAGAATTACGTTGCGCGGCCGATAGTGGAGAAATTTTGGCCCCTTATCGAAAAACGCCGTGTCGTACTCATCCCCTTCGATAACAACGTAGCCGCCGCTGCCCACACGCCACCCGCTGCCGAAATTCAGCGGCACGCCGCCGATAAAAAAACCGGGATCTACCCCCGCGTTTGCGAGAACCCACGCCGCCAGCGCCGTTGTCGTAGTCTTGCCATGAGTGCCCGCAATCACCAATGAGCTTCGCGAGCCGATCAGAAATTGGCCCAAGGCCTGAGGAAAGGAAACGTACCGGAGATTTTGGCTTAGAGCCGCATCGGCCTCAGGATTATTACGCGAGACGGCATTGCCAATCACCACGAGATCCGGCGTGGGCTGCAAATGATCGGGGTGAAAACCCGGCAGAATTTTAATGCCGATCTCGGCGAGATAATTACTCATGGGCGGGTAAATATTCTGATCGGATCCGGTTACGTGATAGCCGCGCGCCTGCAACAGACCCGCAAGCGACGCCATTCCGACACCGCATATCGCGATTAGATGAATATGGCTGCCGGCCGGAGGAACATCGCTCATGGGAAAAGCGCCTTCATGATGAGATCGTGCACTTGCGGACGAAACTCTTTGATCTTTTCGTTTTTTCGCGATGGGTGAACACGATTGGTCAGCAGCACCACATGACAATTTTTTTCGAGGTCCCACCAGATAGAGCAACCGGTAAATCCCAAATGACCCACCGATCGCGAGGAAAAAAGCGTCCCGCTGGCGGATTTAGCAGGCGCCGGCGTGTCCCAGCCGAGAGCGAAATTCCCATCCTTCAAGGCATCATCGCAGCTGAGGAATTCTCGGAGTAAAGATTGCGGCAAAAAGTTGTCCTTTCCTAGAAGGCACTGGCTCAGACGAGCCAGTAAGGCGTGGATGTCGCGTGCCGATGAAAAAAGCCCTGCATGACCTGCCACCCCGCCCATCGCGTAAGCGTTGTCATCATGCACTTCGCCGCAGAGAAGTTTTTTTCGCCAGGGACAAATTTCGGTGGGCGCAATCATTTCTGCCGCCGGCTGCAATCGTCGGGTCCGCATCTGCGTAAGATCGCCAAAACCGGTAGAGCGAAGTTCGAGAGGCTTGAATATTTTTTCCTGACAGAAGCGATCAAGTGGTTTGCCGGTAAGGATCTCGACAACTTCACCCAGCACAATGAACCCGAGATCGCTATAAGCGGTCCGAGTTCCCGGCGCGGCTTCCGGTCGTTCGCGGTGAATTTGCTCGTAGACGTAATTCTTCGCTGCACGGCTCGCGACAAAATTGATCCGTCCGCTCTTTTCACCTTTTCTGACTTCTTCAAAATAGGCCTTCCAGGCCGGTAACCCTGCTGTGTGATTCAGGAGATGGCGAAATGTCGTGAGACTCTTGCCGAAAACGCCGTACATTGGGATCACCCGAGTGACCTGGTCGTCCAAACGCAATTTTTTCTCATGCACCAGAAGCATGAGCGCGACAGAGGTCGCTAGGGGTTTGGTGAGGGACGCCAAATCGAATATCGTGCCGGTCAGCATCGGCGTTTTCTCCGGCACTAGAGAACGGTTTCCGAAGGCCCGTTCATAGACAACTGCATCGTCCTTGCCGATCAAGAGCACTGCGCCAGGAAATACTCCCTCAGCGATAGCCCTTTCGAAACTTTCTTCAACGGGGCGGAAATCGATGGCAGCTATCATTCGGGTCGCGCGATAAATACACAGTCAGCGTACGGGAGATTCGAGCAGCTCCAAAGTGGCCCGATTTCCATCGAGCGCCATACGTGCGCCAAACGGCAGCGCCAGGTTTTCGTCACCATGCCCCGCTCTCATGCCCATGACCACGGGATAGGATACGTGACGAAATAGTTCCGCAATAATATCTCTAAAATCGCGCGGACCCGCATCAGCGCAGTGGGTGAAATCGCCAAACAAAACACCGGCCGGCCGATCCAATTTTCCAGCCATCAGAAGCTGAGTCATCATGCGCTCGATACGATATGGCTTTTCGCCGACATCCTCCAAGAAGAGCAACTTTCCCGCCGTATCGATCTCATAGGGAGTGCCAAGCGTAGTCACCAACAACGAGAGACAACCGCCGATTATGTCCCCTTCGGCAACACCAGGCCGTACGACCTCAGTTAAATCCATCTTCCAGTTCTGGATCTCGCCGGAGAGGAGCGGCCAGAAGTGCGACCGCGACTGCGCGCTTAAGCCGCGAGCCAGATCCATGGCGACCATGGGCGCATGAAACGTAATCATTCCACGGAATTGCCTGAGCCAATTCAGGAGAATCGTGATATCGCTGTAACCAACAAAAATTTTCGCATCCGCCTGCAGGCTCGCGCTCAAATACGGCAGCAGCTGAATCGAGCCGAATCCGCCACGCGCGCAAAAGATCGCGTCGATATCGCTGCGCTGAAAAAAATCCACCAGATCTCGGGCGCGACCCTGAGGCTCACCGGCAAGATAACCTTTGGTTTCGAATATATTCAGGCCCAACTCGACTTCGAACCCTTCCGCACGAATGGCCGCAATCCCTGATTCGACGTCGTCACGATCGACCCTACCCGCCGGTGCGACCACACCGATACGTCCACCACGCCTCAAGCGCGGGGGTTTTTGCACAGTTAAATGCGTTTTTATCTGGTTCGCCGTCGAAATCACCCCACCCCTCCTCGGCCTCGGCCACCTGTGTATAACTTTTCAGGCGAGCTCACCGCGTTTCTGTCTGAAATGCAATATTGGCAAAAAACCCCCGATGGCACAACATTTTTTTCATCTTGTCGTGCATCTACGGCCGGATGACCATGCGTTGACTTCACTCCATCTGGCGGGTAATTAGCACAAGAGATCCACAGGCGTGACCGCCCAAGCACGGGTTCTTGGACAGTTTATCCACAGGCTTTTGAACAGGCGATGAAAGTAAAACCAGAACAGCTCGAACGATTTGCCGTGTTGTTGCTGAAAAATTACCGTGATAAGGAGGTGATAACCCTTAAGGCGGATGAGGAAGCGCTCAAAAAAGCGATTATTGAAATCATCACGAACAATTTCGCCGAAGAGGACGCTATCGAAGAAGAAGCTCGGAGCATGCTCGCGGCCCACACACAGACATCCCGCGATGTGGACCCCTACAAAATGTTCTTGCTGGCGAAACAGAAACTTGCCGCCAAACGAGGTTTCGTATTATGAGATTGTCAGAGGGCCGAATCTCGCATCTTGCGCACCTGATCATGAGCGGTTTAGGCAAACAAAAACTTGCCGAATTTCCCAACGAGCGACGGGCTCTTCTCGAAACCAAACAAGCTTTGAACGATTTTTTTCATCGGGAGGACCAGATCGACGATGTCGTCCGTCAGAAGATCAGCTCGTTATCACGTCATGTGCCCCCAGGAAGCCGTGAGTGGGATATTCTTTACCGAAAGTATTTCGAGGAAGAATCTCGCAAGCAACGCCGTTAAGCCAGAATCAGCCCGTTAGCAGCCCCTGAGAATTTATTTTTCGCGGGGTTGACACAGCGCTATCGATGCTTAGATTTCTTTTGCCTTGGTTTAGGATTAATCATTAGCGCTAGAGCCGGGCAAATTCCTAAACAATTCAGAAACTTACATTCTACTTCGAAAGGGGAGTGCAGTGAAGATTAGGCCTTTACAAGACCGTGTGATTGTTAAGCGAGTGGAGGAAGACGAGAAAAGCAAAGGTGGAATTATTATTCCCGATACTGCAAAAGAAAAGCCTCAGGAAGGCAAAGTCGTGGCTGTGGGCAAAGGAAAACTTGGCGACGACGGCAAAGTCACTCCCCTCGACGTCAAGATCAACGACCGAATCCTTTTCGGCAAATACTCGGGCACTGAGATCAATTTCGACGGCGAAGAGCATCTGATCATGCGCGAGGAAGATATCCTCGGCGTAATCGAAAAGTAATCTTTTTAGAAAATTAGGAGGGAACGATGGCAGCTAAAATGGTTAAATTTAATCGCGATGCCCGTGACGCGATTCTGAAAGGCGTCAATATTCTGGCTGACGCCGTGACGGTTACGCTGGGACCGAAGGGAAGAAATGTCGTCCTGGACAAATCCTTTGGGGCTCCCAATGTCACAAAGGACGGCGTCACCGTGGCCAAAGAAGTCGAGCTCGAAGACAAATTTGAAAATATGGGCGCGCAGATGGTGAAGGAGGTCGCGAGCAAGACCTCTGACGTTGCCGGCGATGGAACTACAACGGCGACGGTTTTGGCGCGTTCCATTTTTGCCGAAGGCGTGAAGCTGGTTGCAGCGGGTCACGATCCCATGACGCTCAAGCGCGGCATCGACAAAGCTGTCGAAGCGATGGTGGGCGAGCTCAGGGGAATGTCGAAAGCCACCAAAGATCCAAAAGAGATCGCTCAAGTCGGCACCATTGCAGCAAATAACGACTCTACCATTGGCGATGTCATCGCCGAAGCCATGAACAAAGTCGGCAAAGAAGGTGTCATCACGGTGGAAGAAGCCAAGGGACTGGAGACGACTTTGGATGTCGTTGAAGGTATGCAGTTCGACCGCGGCTATCTCTCGCCCTATTTCGTCACCGATCCGGAAAGAATGGAGTGTGTCCTCGAGGACGTTTATCTGCTGATCCACGAGAAAAAAATCAGCAATATGAAAGAGATCTTACCAATCCTGGAGCAAATCGCGAAGACCGGCAAGCCCTTCATCATTATCGCCGAAGATATCGAAGGCGAAGCATTGGCCACCTTGGTGGTCAACAAGATTCGCGGCACGCTTCGCTGCGTCGCCGTCAAGGCTCCCGGTTTCGGCGATCGCCGCAAAGCGATGCTCGAAGACATCGCCATTCTGACCGGTGGCAAACTGATCGCCGAAGAGCTCGGCATCAAGCTTGACAATATCAACTTGCAGGATCTTGGCCGCGCAAAGCGAATCGTAGTCGACAAAGACAACACGACGATCGTCGACGGCGCTGGCAAGAAATCCGATCTCGAGGGGCGCATCAAGCAAATTCGCGCGCAAATCGACGAGACCACGTCCGATTATGACCGCGAGAAACTGCAGGAGCGGCTCGCCAAGCTCATCGGCGGTGTCGCGGTCATCAACGTCGGCGCAGCCACGGAAGTGGAAATGAAGGAAAAGAAGGCGCGCGTCGAGGATGCGCTCCACGCCACTCGTGCAGCGGTGGAAGAAGGCATCGTCCCCGGCGGCGGCGTCGCGTTGCTACGATCCGCAGTAGTCCTGGAAAAATTGCGTGTGTCCGAAGACGAGCGCTGGGGTGTCAACATCATCAAACGCGCTTCGGAAGAGCCGCTGCGGCGCATCGCCACCAACGCCGGCGTCGAGGGATCGATCGCACTGCAAAAAGTCAAAGAAGCCAAAGGCGCCTTCGGTTTCAATGCGGCAGACGAAGAATACGAAGACCTCATGAAGGCCGGTATCATTGACGCGACCAAGGTTGTTCGCACTGCGCTGCAAAATGCTGCGTCAGTAGCAAGCATGCTGCTGACCACGGAAGCGATGGTCGCCGAGAAACCGGAAGACAA
>DATBEY010000021.1:0-5394 GCA_036558765.1 Binatia bacterium
TTGGGAATCCAGAGTTTTGGCAGGTCGGAATCGTTGAGCCGTTGCCAAAGCTCTTCTTTCGTAATGCCGTTCTCGCAATAAAGCGCGATGAGTTTTTCGCCGCGATGGGCATCGGGAACCGCCGTTACGACCGAGGCGGCGCTGCCTAGAATGCTATTGATCACCTCTTCGACTCTCAAGTGCGGCACCATTTCGCCGCCGATCTTGCTGAAACGAGAAAGCCGATCGGTGATTCGAATGAATCCGTCGTCATCCACCGCGGCGATATCGCCGGTCACATACCAGCCATCGCGGATCGCTTCTCGGGTCAGAGCAGGTTGATTCAGATATCCGAGCATAACGTTCGGACCTTTGACCAGCAGCAAACCTTCCTCTCCGTAAGCGAGCGGTTCGAAGGTATCCGGATGCACGATTTTAACCGAGACGCCTGGGATCGGATGGCCGACGGTCCCCGGCTTGTTGCCAATTTGAGTCTCTTTGCCATAAACCACGTTCGGTATATTGACGGAGACCACCGGCGCAAGCTCGGTGCAGCCGTAGCCTTCGAGAATCGGCAATCCGAATTTTTCCTGAAACCCGGTGGCGATTTGTTCGCGCAGTTTTTCAGCACCGGCAATGACATAGCGCAGCGTGGCGAATTCCTCTTTGGTGCAGCGCCGAATGTACGAGGCGTAAAAAGTCGGAGTACTGATGAGCAGCGTGGCGCGGTATTTCTGAACCGTTTCACCGATCGTCCTCGCATCCATGGGATTCGGGTGATAGACGACGCCGAAGCCGGCGAGCAACGGCAGCCAAAGCGTGCCGGTAAAGCCGAACGAGTGAAACAACGGCAAAACTCCCATCATGCGATCGTCGGACGTGAACTGAATCACCTGGCCGATGCCCTCGACATTGGTCAGAATATTATGATGCGAGAGCATGACGCCTTTCGGAGTTCCAGTGCTGCCGCTGGAGAAAATGACGGTGGCGAGATCGCGCGATTGCTGTCCTCGATAGCGGTGCGCCAGCCAAACCGGTGGCAAAAGAAAAGCGCGGAGAAAAGTCGAGAGCTTGTCGAAGGGACGGATTTGTTTTCGGAGATCTTCGACAAACACCATTCCTTCGCGGGTTTCCAAATTCGCTCGCGATAAAAAAAGCCGCGAGGTGATCAGGGTTCTGATGCCACATTCGGCGAGCGCCGATTCCATAGCGTCTCGGCCGGCCGTAAAGTTCAAATTCACTGGAACTTTGCCCGCGAGGAGGATCGCGAGATTCGTCAATGCTCCAGCGACTGAAGCCGGGAGCAGAACGCCGATCATCGATTCACCGGCACATCGGTGTTCGATTTTCTCCGAGAAGAGAAGGCTGCCAACCAGGGTCTTTCCGTAAGTCAACTGTGTTCCGGTGGTGTCGGCCATACAGAAGGAAAACCAGCGGCGTTTAGCCATTCTGATGAAGCTCGTGTGCAGCAGGCCAACCGTGCTTTCGCGCAGGCCAATGGCGTGGCTTTCAAGCTCCAGAATAGCGCTGCGTACTGCCTGAGCGCTCGACCTCGCCGGTAACGGCGCGCCAAAAGAAACAGTCACTCGATAAAGAAACTGTCCTGGTCTTTTCCAGAAAAAACGCCCTCCCTTGAAGCTGAAAATACTTCCCCACAATTGATCCAGATGCACGGGGATGATCGGCACGTTCGTGCCTTGGACGATTTTTTCGAAGCCGCGCTTGATCGATAACAAATGGCCCGTCCGCGTAATTGCCCCTTCGGCAAAAATGCAGACGACATGGCCCTGTTGCAACTCACGGCGAGCTTCTCGGATCGCCCGCACGATATCCCGCGGATTGGTTTCAGAGATCGGGATCGCATGCATCATGCGGAAAAATCCGGACATCCCTTTAAAATCGTAATAATCGCGGTGCAGCATGAAACGCACGAACCGCGGCAGCGAAGCGCCGATCATGAAAGCATCGACGAATGACACGTGATTTGAAATAAGCAATGCGGGCCCGTGGAGGGGCAAATTCTTCGTACCGACGACCCGGATTCGATACAGGGTATGCGTCAAAAGCCACAGAATAGAGCGCACGAAATAATCCGGTAGGAGGTAAAGAATCGTCAAAGTGGCCGCCAATGTCGCTGCGGCGCTTAACAAAATGATGCTATCCGGGGAGAAGCCGAGCGGATCCTTAAAAAACCAGTGCACGCCTGCGGCGAGAAAGATGCCGAGCGTGTTCATGAAATTGTTGGTCGCGATCAGCTGCCCCTTTTCTTCTTTGCCGCTTCTTTGCTGCAGAGAAGCGTTCAAGGGGACCGCAAAAAGACCGGCGGACAATCCCAGCAAAACGAGCGATACACAGGTGAAAGCATAGGAGTGCGAAGAGAGCGCGACCAACGCGAGACAAATCGCCATCGCGATGGATCCCACCGGCACCAAGCCCAATTCGATATGATCACCCGAGAGACGACCGGCGCTGAGGCTCCCTGCGCCAATGCCGAGCGCTAGGAACGTGCCAAGCAGCCCGATGTGGAACTCGTCGAGATGTAATAACTCTTTGCCGAAAAAAAGAATGTCGATCTGAACCAGCGCGCCGAGAAACCAGAAGAAGGAGATCCCGATAACTGTAAGCCAGAGCGGTCGATCTTGTCGCAACCGCTGCAGCCCAGCGAAAATCTCGTGCATCGGGTTGACTCGGATGGTTTTTTTCGCGCCGGACGCGGGAACGCGCGTGATGCCGACGCTCGCTAGCGCTCCGAGCACGGCGATGGCGATCATCAGAGCGCCGATGAAGGGCAGATTCTGTTTCCAAACGGCGAAAACGGCGCCGCCCACCGAGGTGCCCAGGATGATGGCGATGAACGTGCTCATTTCCAAAAGACCGTTGCCGCGCGAGAGCTCTGATTCCGGGAGCATCTCGGGCAAGATGCCGTATTTGGCCGGACTGAAAAACGTGGAATGAACCCCCATGAGGAAAACGATGGCGAGCATGAACTGAATGTGCCCGATGAAAAACGCCGCCAGCGCGAACAACATAATCAGGATTTCACAAATCTTTACGAAAACGAGAATCGTGCGCTTGCTATAGACGTCGGCGAAATGGCCCGCGTAACCGGAAAAGAGCGCTGACGGTAGGATGAAGAGAAACGCGATCAGCTCGACATAATTACTCGAACCGCTGGTGGCCAGGTCGAGAGCCACAAACGAAACGACGATTTTCAGAAAATTGTCGTTGAATGCACCAAGAAACTGCGTGCAGAAAAAAGCGAAGAACCCGGGCTGCTTGAGGGTATCGCTGTAGTTACCGTTGTTCATGGTCAGATGAATAGATCGCTCGCCTATTTTTTGGTTAAACCGAGGAAGATTTCAAGCGATTTTCGCTAATGGGTCAGACGATGGGTATTGGCTTTCAGCCGGTTCGGTGTTGAGTCGGCAGTCAAACGACGGGTACTTGTTGTACTTGCAACGAAAACCTCAACTCTTAATAATGCTGCATGACTATAGATCACCATAAAGTGCCCCAGTGGCACAAATACCACGGCTTACTGCACGGCTTCATGGGCCGCGGCGGTGGCAAGAGCGCTGGAGCTTATGCCGGCCTCAATACGTCTTATCGGGTCGGCGATGATCCGAAGACGGTGAGCCAGAACGTTTGCGATCTGAAGCTGGCGGTAGGCATTCATGACGGCCGAATTGTCACCATGCATCAGGTGCACGGCGATCAGGTCGTCGAGGTAAAAGACCGGCACTTGAAAGAGGCCGGTGAAGCAGACGGTATGGTCACAGCGGAGCGAGACATTTTTCTCGCCGTACTGACCGCCGATTGCGTGCCGACTCTTTTTGTCGCGCCGAAAAACAAAATAGTCGCCGCCGTTCATGCCGGCTGGCGCGGCACTTTGGCCGGCATCGTGCAGCAGATGGTCCAGCGTTTCGAGCAGCAATACGGGATCCCGCCGAGCGAACTGGAAGTCGCCCTCGGGCCGGCGATCGGCGTCTGCTGCTACCAAGTCAAAGACGATGTCGCTAAACCGCTGATGAAAAGATGGGGCAGCCTGACGACGCCCAGTATTCAGGTCAGAGAAGGCAAATCGTTTGTCAATTTACGCCGCCTGAACCGCGATATTTTGCGGGCGTCCGGCGTGCCGGGCACGCAGCTCCACGAAATCGGACCGTGCACAAGCTGCGCAGCGGAAGAGTTTTTCTCCTACCGGCGCCAAGGCGGCGAAACCGGCAGGCAGATGAGCTTCATCGGCTGGCTGCCGGAATAAAACTCAACGTCCCTCGATGTGCGCTTCCCTCGTTAAACGACCTTCGGCCGTTACTCGGGATCGCCGGGTTCCTGAGTATGCACCGAAAACGGAGTAACGAAGGACTCGGGAAATCGGATTATGGCATGGGCTAAACCGATTAAGCCGTCCCGCCGGCAAAGGTGAGTTTCCCTTAAACCTTACACAAAAAATCTTTTGACCTGCAGCTCAGTGGCCTCGGTATTTGCTGTTTGGAAGCGGTAGAGTAGAACTCTTTCATTATGTTTACCGTTGTAATATGAACCGTCGGTGAAGAATTTGTGAATAGTGGAGCGTCCCCATGACAGTAAGCCGAAGAAATTTTTTGGTGAAGCTATCCGTCGGCATCGCCGCATTGCCCCTTGCCCGCGGCCTAAGTTGGGCACAGACCAAAAGCAAGCTCGGCTATATGAAGATTGTCGACAGCGCGGCGATGTTCATGGCCATGGAGAAGGGGTTTTTCAAGGCCGAAGGCCTAGAGATAGAACCGGTGCCCATGGCGGGCGGCGCTGTCATCGTGCAGGGCGTCACCTCGGGCGATCTGCAGTTTGGTTGGACCAATGTCATTTCCCTTTACCAAGCTGCGGTGGAAGGTTTCGACTTCAAATTGATCGCCGGCGGCGCGACCAATGTGAGGGGCAGCAACGAGACGCATGCCATCGAAGTATTGAAGGATGCGCCGATTCGGGGACCGAAGGATCTGCAAGGAAAAACGGTGGCGGTCAACACACTCAATAATATCGTTCATGTGATGGCCATGGCCTGGGTCGACAAGTACGGCGGCAATTCGAGCAAGGTGAAATTCGTCGAGATCCCGTTTCCGCAAATGGAGCCGGCGTTGATCGCCAGTAAGGTCGACGCGATCAGCGTGCAGGAGCCGTTTGCTGCGGCGGCGGCGCGCCGCCCGGAGATTCGCGTGCTGTCGAATCCGTGGGGGGACGTTCTCCCGAAGTTTTTGATTGCGAGCTGGTTCGCGTCGGAAAAATGGATCCAAAAGAACAAAGCGACGGCGCAGGCATTCGTGCGCGCGATCAATCGCGGCATCGACGCGGTGCACGGGGACAAGGAAGGCATGCGCGCCGCCATGATCAAGTGGTCGGGTTTGACTCCCGACATGGTCGGGAAGATCGGCTATC
>DATBEY010000022.1:0-10949 GCA_036558765.1 Binatia bacterium
TGGGAAGCGCCGACGATCGCCACCGATTTCGCGCGTAAAAGATTCTCGACCGGTTTAGCCCTGAATGTAGTCATAAAATTCCTTTGAGCCTGAGAATGGCTTTCCTATGTCACAGAGAAATTGCGACTGCAAGTTTGGAAAAGCACGGTCAGTTGGCAGATGTGAGTTGCCAGTGAAACGGCTGCAGTCGTTTTGTCAACTGATCACTGACGACTACTCAAGGAAACACGTGCCATCGATGGACCGGAATCTCCACCGCCGCGGCGGAGCCGATGGCAAGCTCGGAATCACCGGCAAGCTTCGCCAGCAAGCTAACTCCCTCCACCTCCACTTCCAACAGAGCGCAGTCACCAAGATAATTCTTGCTGATAATCTTTCCGCGATTGATAGCATCGTTCGAGCTAGGTGCGGCGATAACTCGGACATGCTCAGGACGAACCGCCAGCGTAACCGAGCTGCCGGCGCTCAGACCGTTCGGAACCAGCGCTTGGATCGTTCCCAACGGCGATCGAATCTCGCCATTGCCGGTGACTTCGCCCTGTATAAAGTTCATTTCTCCGACAAACTGCGCGACGAATCTGTCCGCCGGCTTGCCATACACTTCTTGCGGCGGCGCCATTTGAATGATTTCCCCATTGTGCATCACACAAACTTTGTCGCCCAAGGTCAGCGCTTCCGCCTGATCATGTGTAACGTAAAGCGTCGTCACGCCAGCGGCCCGAGTAATTTTTTTGAGCTCGACCCGCATCTGCTCCCGTAGCCGCGCGTCGAGATTGCTGAGCGGCTCGTCCATCAGCAAAATTTTCGGCTCCGTGACCATCGCCCGCGCCATCGCAACACGCTGCTGCTGTCCGCCGCTCAAGTCTGTTGCTGGCCGGTCTTCAAGGCCGTCAAGCTGCACCAGCTGCAGCGCGGCGCGGACTTTGTTAGCGATTTGATCTTTGGCAACTCTTTTTCTTCCCTTGATCAAGGGGAAAGATACATTCTGAAACACGTTCATGTGCGGCCAGATGGCGTAGGACTGAAACACCATGCCGATGTCGCGCTTCTCGGTCGGGATATAAATGCCTTTGGCAGGCGAGCTCACGATCGAGCCCGCGATCTCCAGTTCCCCGGCATCGGGTCGTTCCAGACCGGCAACGCTTCGTAATGTCGTCGTTTTGCCGCAGCCGCTCGGACCAAGGAGAACACAAAACTCCTTCTCGGCGACTTCGAGATCGATACCGCGCAACGCTTCGACCCGGCCGCGCCGGCTGTCGAACCATTTTCTCAGACCACGGATGCGAATCACGAGAAGTCTCCGGTTGGAGTGATGGAGTACTGGAATGCTGGAGTACGGGGCCAAACCTCTTGCCAATGCCCCAACACTCCATCACTCCAGCACTCCATCTACTTAGTGTCCCAACTCCACTTCGCCAATGCGCGAAAAAATAAATTTCAAACTACCGACCAACAGTACCGCGAAAAGCACCAGCAGGACGCCGAGGGCCGCGACTTGCGGCACCCAGCCGTTGCCCCAAAACTGCCAAACGATGGTCGAGATCACCAAATTTTTTCGGGTGCCGAGCGCCAGGGCCATGGTGACTTCGCGATAGGACAGCATGCTGATCCAGATCCAGCTGTTGAAGATACCGGCAGCGATGAGCGGCAGCACAATGCGTCCGAGCACGCGCGAAGTCGACGCGCCGGCGACCTTGCCGGCTTCTTCAAGTTCCCGGTGCACCTGAATCATCACTCCATTCGTCGTGCGCGTCCCGTAGGCGATCCAGGAAATTGTGTGCGCAATGGCGATAATGATGATCGTTCCATAAACCGGGAAGAAGTCGCGATACGCGAGACCAAGGTAAGCGAGACCGACTCCCAGCAGAATACTCGGGATGGCGTGTGGCAGAAACGCGATCGTATCGAGGGAGCCGCGAAACCTGATTTGTGTCCGCACGACGATCCACGACACCAAGACGCTCAGCACCATGGTCGCGCTCGGTACCGCGACCATGAGAATGGCCGTATTGATGAACGGCATGGCATCGACGAAATCGAAGATGGTCGTGTAATTAGCGAGGGTGATTTGCGACAGCGCCTCGACAGAGGGGAGCTGCAAATGCGGCAGAAGCGAGGCCCAAACAAGAACCAGAAAGGGAATGAAAACTTCCATGGACAAGTAGAGGAAAGCGAAACCCAACGCGGCCGATTTCCATTTGCCAAGTGCGATCTGCCGCGGCCGATAGCCGCGTCCGGTGATCACCGTGTATTTTTTTCCGTGCTGCACCAGGCGCACATAGAAGTAAGCGAGAATCAGGCCGGCGAGCAGCATCACAGCCCCGTAAGCCCCGGCGATCCCGTAATTGGGCAGGCCCGTGGGCGGATTGGTTGCAGTAAATATCGAAGCGCTGAGCACGAGAATGCGCGCCGGAAAACCGATGATCGCGGGCACTTCAAAAACCGCCAAGGCGGACATGAATAAGTAGACCATGACACCGGCGATGGCCGGCCAGGTGATCGGAACGTTGATGCGGAGAAAAGTCTGCAGTTTGCCGATGCCCGACGTGTACGCGGCTTCTTCGAGGGCTGGGTCCATGGTTCGATACGCCGCAGAGAGCATGAAAAAGGCCGACGGCACGAATGAAACTCCCTGCACAAATGCCATTCCCGGAATGTTGTAAAGACTGATGATCGGCTGATCGAGGTTGAAGAGCTGCATCGCCCATTGATTGACCAACCCGATGCGCGGGCTGAGCAGAAGAATCCAGGCGATGGTGCGCAGAAAAACCGGAATCAAAATTCCCACCGTCATCAGCACATAGATGGTGTTCTTGAGCGGAATGTCGGTTCGGTTGAGCAACCAAACTAGCGGCACCGCGAAAGCCAAACCGACAATGACGGTGCCGAAGGCAAAGAGCAGCGTATTGAGAAGAATCTTGTAAGTGCTTGGGGCGCTATAGACGGTGACAAAATTCGTTAGCGTGAGCGGTCCGCCTTCGCCCGGGAATCCGGTGCGCAAGCTCATGAGCACTACCATAAGCAGCGGCACGCCGACCATGATAACGAGCAGGGTCAAAATACCGCCGGCGAATATGCCTACCCCGCTCGTTCTGGTGCGCGGCACATAGCCGATGGCACCGAGTTCCGCTTCAGCTTTCATGGTTATGATCCACAGTCCGTCTACCGCTTTGGGCGTTGATGTGTGTCACTGCAAAGCGACTCTGATTTCACGCTCGTCCATACAAAATGCCCAACGTCTTAAGTCGTCACCCCCGAATGTTTTAATCGGGGGTCCAGTCCGAACTTCGCCTGGATTCCCGCTAAAAGCATGCGGGAATGACGGAACTGGGCACCTCCATGAATAGTTTATAGGGTGCTCTGCACACACGTAGCCCGCCGCGAATCGGGTTGCCGAGTCATTCCAGCCTCGGCGTCCATCGCATCTTCATGGTCTGATTTCGGCAACAGGTAACCCTATAACCCTGTAAACCCGAAGATTTTGCCGTACTCGCGCGCGAGCCGGTCGACGGTGACGGCTTGATCCTGGGTCATGTACACGACCTGTTTCCCCTGCACGTACTTGTACGCCGAAGTTCCCGGAATGAATGCCGAGCTTTGACCGGCGTATTTCTCCCAGATTTTTTGCGCTTCGGGCGTGGTCAAATAGGCCGCCATCAAATAAGCGACCTTGGGATGGGGAGCGTTCTTGGGAACGCCAGCGTGATAGGCGGGTGCGATCAGCGGGCTCACCGCTTCGGCAAATACCACCGGCGCACTTTTATTCTTTTCCGATTTGATTTCGCTGTCGCTCAAGGACACCGCGACGGCGATCTCGCCGAGCAACAAGCGATTATAGATTTCCCCTAGGCGGCCCAGAATCAAATCCTGTTTCGTAAGCGCCTTGACGAAGTTCGTGGTTTTTTCCTCGCCCCACGGTCCGGCCGCGAGCCGCGCCATATGATGGGTTGCGCTTGAGACGCCAAGTTTGCCCTTCCACTTGGGGTTTAACAGATCGTCCCAACTCTTCGGCACATCCGTGGCTGCAACAATCTGCTTGTTGTAGGCCGGCAACACGAACTGATTGGCAAAGCTGACCGAACCGTTGTCGTATTGTACCGCCTTTGGATCGACGCCAATGCTCTTGTAGTCGAAGGGCTGATGCATCTTCTTGACCCACAGCGTCGCATGATGCGCGTCGGTCACGACCATCAAATCCCATTCCGGCGGCACGCCGCTCGCGCCCAGGCCGACAACCTTACCGATGTCGCGGGTCATATTACCTGAAGGACTGTACTGAAGCTTGATGTTGAGACCGTATTTTTTGTTGAAGGCGGCGCCGATCGCTTGCGCCCCTTGCGGCGTCAGAGTCGAAGGCGCGTAGAATTCGATCGTGCCTTCCTGCTTGGCACCTTTGATGAGATCATCGATGGGCGCGGCACCCGCCGGCGTGCAGAAAACACACAGCACCGTGAAAGCCAAGGCTTGGACCAAAGTCTTCTTCATGATTGCCTCCTTCACTATCCAGCAGCAGTGTCAATGACAGTCATTTGATTTCCGCGACTGACAAAATTCGCGAATTCGCATTCACACCGATTCCGTCAATCAAATCTTCGGTCCGGTATATTCCAGTATGTACAAGCCGCCCTTGATCCGATCGCTCACGTAAATCAGTCCATCAGTATCGACATAGAGGTCGTTGAACATTGGCGCTTTCTGACCTTCCGGGGCGGGCGGGATGAAAAAACCGACCTCCTCCGGACGAAATTTATTGCGGATATCGAACACGCGCAGTCCTGCATTGTAATAAGTCACGAATATCAGATTCTCGTTCTGGTAAGAGCCGGGGCGCATTTCGTGCACATTATGCGGCCCGAAACGCAGCCCGCGTTTGCAGAAATCGCCTTCCGGCACCGGACAAGAGCTGACGATCACTGGATTTCTTTCTTCGCGGATATCGATCAACCAGACCCGCTTTTCACCTTCGTTGCAGTCGTATTTCACCGACTCATCGACGGCGACCACTAGTTGTCTGCCCGGCAGCGGCAAGGTCGTATGCGCATAGCCGCCGAACGGCGGACTCCAATCGATGTGACTGATGGTCTTGGGCTTGGCGATATCCGAGATGTCGACAATCGCCATCCCGGCGTCCACTAGCGCGACATAGGATCGGTCGCCGTGCGGAATCGCCCCGTGCACGTGAAAGTGCTCTCCCGAAAACGGCGTCCAATCCGGCGGCGTTTCTTCTCCTTCTCTAGTACCCGGAATCCACCACCGTCCCGCCTCTTTGGGGTTCGTCGGATCGGATAGATCCGCGATCAAATAAGCACGCTCCTTGATGCCTGGCAGCATTGCGCCAACATGCGCATACTTGCCGTCGGTAAACCACATGCGATGGACGCCCTTGCCGGGAAGTTTCAAGTAGCCGATCTCCCGCGGCTCCGTCGGCTTTTCGATGCTGTAAACTTTTATTCCCGCTTCATTGGGCACGCTCGCTGGCACCGATTTGTCGAAGTACGGCCTTTCCTGGTTCTGAATCAGTACATCGCCGGCGATTTGCACCTTGTGCGCGTGCGTGTTCGAAGCGTGCGGCATCTGAAAGACAACCTGCGGCGCCGTGGGATCGGCCACATCGATGATGCTCAGCGCCATCGGCGATGTACCGAGATGGGCGAGATAGACATAACGCCCCTGCTTGAGCAATTGCATTCCATCACCGTGACCGTTGAGATCGTGATGGCCGATTACCCGCAAGTTCCAGTTTTCACTCTGCGCCTGAATATCCGCGACCGTCATAGGGAGCCCTCAACATCGTGAAATCTAAATACGCTTTTCTCACACTGCGCTTGGTTTTCTTATCCCTACGCCGTACGTCAGTCAACGGCCGAACTAACATTCGACTCCGGCAGTACAGGACTGAGTTCGGACGTTTTCCTTGATGGTGTGGGTTGGCCAAGGCAAATTTATGTGGTAGTAAGCCGCCAGTTTACTGGAGATCGACGAAGGAGGACGGCATGAAACGACTGCTCGCTTTTGCGTTACTGGCGCTACTTGCTCGTGCTACTGAGGTCAATGCGCAACTCAAGCACATCGCCGCCGGTTACAGCGCAGTCAGCGCCACACAAATAGGCTTTTACATCGCCAAAGACGCAAAGATCTTTGAAAAATACGGACTCTTCGTCGATCCGGTCTATGTCGCTGGCGGCAGCCGGATGGCACAGGCGATCATCGCCGGCGAGTTTCCGTTGGCGCTTGCCGGCGGGAATATTGTCAATGTCGATCTTTCGGGCGCCGACATTGTGATTATTGGCGGGGTCGTCAACGTTCCTTCTTTTTATCTTTTCGTTCAGCCGGCGACCAAACGCTACGAAGACCTGAAGGGGAAAGCGCTCGGCATTACTCGCTACGGCGCCTCGACGGATGTCAGCTTGCGCGCTTATCTTAAGAAATACGGCTTGGAACCCGATCGCGATGTAAAAATTCTCCAGATGGGCGGGCAGCCGGAAATTGTCGCCGGCATGCAGGCAGGAGTTGTCCAGGGAGGCATCCTTACTTCCCCCGCCGACGTTAAAGCTAAGAAAGCGGGGTTTGTCATGCTTGCCAATTTCGCTAAAGAAGGTATCGACTATCCCACCACCAGTCTTCTCTCCACTCGATCAACGATCAAGAAAGATCGTGATACGGTGAAGCGCTTCCTAATGGCCTACAGCGAGGCTGTCGATCGCCTGTTTCGAGACAAGGAGTTAGCTCTTAAAACCCTCGGCAAATGGACGCGTACGCAAGATCGCGAGATGCTGGAATCGTCCTATGAATATGCCACTAACTTTGTTGAACGGCCGCCGCGACTGCCATTCAAAGCAACGGAAAATATTGTCGCGTCCATGGCCGAAACCGATCCGCGGGCAAAGGACCATAAGGCCGAGGAATTCCTGGATCCTTCCATCTACAATGAATTGGAAAAATCCGGCTTTTTCAAATCGCTAGGCCGATAGCACGGTAAACGGCAGAGCTTCAGCAAGATATCGCGAGCGGCCGGGAATTCGTTTGCACGCCTTATTTACGGTCTCAAATGGGCGTGCTAAACGGAAAATCACAAATCGAGGAGGCAAATATGGCAGAGATCGTCTCGATCATCGGCATTACTCACAATCCCTTTATGCCGCGCCTTTTTCAGCAACCGCAGCAGCCGCCGGGCGCAGCGAAGGTCAAGGAACGGATCGCGATGATGCAGCAAAAGCTCGCCGATGCCAATCCCGATGTCCTCGTCTGTATCGGCAACGATCACTTGCATCAGTTTTTCATGGACAACATGCCGGCTTTTATGATCGGCAAAATGGAGCAGTACAACGGCACGTTTTACGACGAGGAGCGTGAATTCGGCTTGCCGCGATGCAAGCTTTCCGGAGACTTGGACGTTGCCGACGCGATCATGGAAGGCGCCTTCGACCGCGGCGTCGATTTTTCCTACTCCAACGAACTCACCATCGATCATTCTATTATCGTCCCCATGATGTTCGTCCGTCCGGCGATGGACATCCCCATCGTACCGATCTTGACCAATTGCATTGCGCCGCCGATGCCGAGGGCGCGACGGTATTTCGAAGTCGGCAAAGCGCTTCGTGGCGCCATTGACAATCTCCCGGCCAATAAACGCATCGGCGTCCTGGTCAGCGGTCATTTGTCCTTGGAAATCGGCGGGCCCAAACAATTCGAGCGCCATCTTACCGATCCAACTTTCGACGCCGCTGCAGTAGGCTGGATCCTTAACGGTGATATCGATGGCGCCGCCGCGGGCTGCACGGCCGAAAAAATGATCGCCGCGGGCAATATGACCAGCGGTTATTTAAATTTTTTGATGATGATGGGCGTCGCCAATGCCACCCGGCCATCCTACGCCGAAGGCCTGGACGCGGGCTTCCCAGCGATTCCATTCTTTAGCTGGGATAAACAACAGTATGGACTTTAAAATCCTTTCCACGATCTTTGCGTCTGTCTTCATCGCCGAGCTTGGCGACAAAACCCAACTCGCCACAATGCTCTTTGCGTCCGATAAGGGCACGAGTAAGCTCACCGTCTTCATCGGCGCATCATTGGCATTAGTAGTGACTTCCGCCATCGGAGTGATCGCGGGTTCGGCGATTTCACACTACGTCAGTGAAAAGACTTTGCACTATCTCGCAGGCATCGGTTTCATTGCGATCGGCGTCTGGACTGTGATCAAAGCCTAAGGAGCGAATATGAGCAAATATCTGATGAACAAACTCATCCATCTGGTCAACATGAACGAGGAGGCAGAGAAAGAGTACAAAGCGCGACCGCGCGAATTCGTCGAGCGCTGGGAGAACACGCAGTCCCTGAGACTTGAGCCCGAAGAGCGCGAAGCCCTGGCCACCAAAGACTACGGCAAACTCTACGCGCTCGGCGCGCATCCCTTTACCCTCTGGAGTTTCACCGAAGCAGTTTGGGTGCACGAAAGGCCGCGCGACGAATTAGTCGCCGATTACAAAACAAAAGCGGCGCAGGCGGGTTATCCGAATTTTAAGACATGACGGAGGTCATAAACATTAAGAACAAAGATTTCATTTCTATTGCCTACTGCCTGTTGCGGTTGCTCAATGTTATTTAAGCAGCTTGTCCGCCAGCGCGATCGCCGGATTCCTAATTTTTAAGACAGAAGATTCGAGGTGAGTTTCTAGCCGGAAATAATCGTCCACCGACATGACATCTTTGCAGCCTTCGATACCGTACTCTTTCAACCATTCTGTGCTTACATCCAGTCGCCGCGTGCCCTGGATCATCGCCTTACCGTAAACTTCTTGACCGTCTTTGCCGAGCAGCCAATTGATAAAAACTTTCGCCGCGTTCGGATGGGGCGGATTCTTGACCACCGCTACGACCCCGCTACCATTGTTGGCATGCGCGCCTTCTTTAATTTTGGCCAGTGGTTTTACCGGCAATCCGGCTTTGATAAACGGATCATAGCTGTAATAACTAAGCCCGACGGTGAACGCTAGCTTGCCTTTGGCAAGTGAATCGGCGAGCTGGCGCAAGTTCTGACTGATCAAGAGTTCTTGCCGCGCGAGTCTTTGCAGATACTCCTCGCCTTTTATTTTCCAGAGAAACGACCAGGTGTTTTGTCCGGAGCCGGGATTACGCGGATCGAGAAAGCCAATCCGTCCTTTCCATTTTGGATTGAGCAGATCATCGAATGAACGAATCTCATTCGCTTCGACCTGACTGCCGTTGTACCAGACAGTTTCGCTTGTGTAGCAGAGAAACGCATAGACCTGCCGCTTGCCACTCACGTTGTCTTCCCAAATGTGACCGCCCCACCAATTTTTGGGGTCCTTCACTTCCGGCAGGACCATATACGATTGAAAATCGTCCGCGGCTCCGGCTGCGACCAAGGAAATCGGCGTGGAGCCGCCTGCGACAAGGATATCGAAATAGCGCACGCCGGCGTTGAATTCCGTGATGATTCGCGTGACGTTTTCCGGTCCGCGCGCCGACAGCAGCTCGACGGGGATACCGAATCTTTCTTTGAATTTCGCACTGACAACCGTTCTGAGCTCGCTGCTGGCGGGGATGCCGACGACGACCGTGCCTTCTTTTCTCGCTGCCGCGATTATCTTCTGCCATTCCGACTGCGCTCGTGCGAGACCAAGATTTCCAATGAGCAAGAAAGCACCAATCACTGTCGCATAAGACAGGATCCAATTGGACCTTTTCATTGGCTGTGATTTCCTTGAACGTCGCGCCGTAGCCGTCTTTGATCACACCATTTTTGGCGCGGGGTTAAGCGGTCGTCGGCGCTTCCTGGAAAATTGAAGGCTTCCCAATGTCGCTGTGCGAGGGTTCGACCAAATACCGATTACTTGGTGCCGAGCCAGCCGTGCTCCGAGAGATCGATGGTCACGCCGTCAGGCCCTGAGAACTTGACCTCGACATTTCCGCGCTTGGCCATCTCTTCGGTGCCCGGGTAAGGACGGTGCACGGCGCCTGCCTTCTCGATCGGGCCCGCGCCTGCGCCATGTCCTCGACTTCAACGCCGAAATGGTGGATGCCTGTGTAGCGCAGCGTGCCTTCCGTCTTGGCGGGTTCGTCGTATTTAAATTTAAGGATCGCGAGATTTACATGTCCGTCGCTCAGGTAATAGCCCTCGGAGGTCGGCGTGTTGACTTTGCCGACTTCTTTTAAGCCGAGTCCCTCGACGTAAAACTGTTTGGTCGCTTCAGGATCCCTGGTGGCGAGCGCGATATGCCGAATTCTTGCCATGGACTCCCTCCAATTTTGATCTGTTTCTGACCATACACTAATTTTTCCAGACCAACAGCCGGCGAACTTTATTTAAACCCGAGTTCTTTTTGCGCTTCTCGAAGGATCGACAGATCCGCAACTTCGTTGAAGGGAACATCCCGATCAACTTTGCCGATGCGCTTTGCCTCTTCGATGGCGAGCCGCAGCCCGTTTTCCGGCAAGCTGCCATTTTCCGTGAATGCCTTCCAGACCGAATCATAGGTCATCGAGGCGATGTCTCTATCGATCTTCAACCATTCCATCATCACTGGCAGCGTGCCCTCGCGATTCTGCCGAATATAACGGCTCGCCTTGATGCCTGCCTTGATCACGCGCTTGATCTGATCGGGCTTTGCTTTGAGCGCCCGAACGCTGGCGACCAAACCGCTGGCGGGAAAGCCGCGGAAGAAATCGCCGGTCTGATGCGAATGAATTCCCCCTGCAAGCTTTGTTGTTTGAGAAAATCTCTTTTTTCCGCCAAGGGTACGGGCAAAAATTGCGCCGCAAGGTCCGGAAAGCCCATCCTGATCCTATCGACCGCATCGACCGAAACGGACTGTGCTAGAACGAGGAAGAGTAGAGCGACAACCGCTTTGGACATAAAGTACTCTCCCGTAAGTCAATCAACGCACCTCATAGCTTCAATAGCTTTGTCGCGTTGCCCTCGAGGATCA
>DATBEY010000023.1:0-12360 GCA_036558765.1 Binatia bacterium
CGCCGGCGGCTACATCTGGGGACGCGGCGCAATGGATGACAAGAGTAGCGTTTTGGCGATCCTCGAAGCCGTCGAGTCATTGCTCGCAAGCAATTTCCGGCCGGCGCGCACGATTTATCTAGCGTTCGGCCACGACGAAGAAATCGGTGGTATAAACGGGGCGGCAAAAATTGCCGCGCTTTTACACGCGCGCCACGTGGAGCTCGAAAGCATTCTCGACGAGGGACTGAATGTTTTTACCGGAGTGATTTCCGGTCTCGATTCGCCGGCCGCATTGATCGGTATCGCCGAGAAAGGCTATCTCAGCTTGGAGCTAAGCGTCGAAAGCGCCGGCGGGCATAGCTCGATGCCGCCGGATCATAACGCAATCGACATTCTGATGGCCGCGCTGCAAAAGCTCAAAGACGCGCCGTTTCCCGCGCGCCTGAACCGGCCGACACGTGAAATGTTTGCATTTCTCGGCCCGGAAATGGCCTTCGATAAAAAGCTTGTGCTCGCGAATTTATGGCTGTTCAGCTCTTTGCTGGAGAAAGCTCTCGCGCAATCGCCGCAAACGAATGCGCTTATCCGGACAACCCTGGCACCCACCATGTTGAACGCTGGCCACAAAGACAACGTACTGCCGTCAAAGGCCAGCGCTGTCGTCAACCTTCGTATTGCTCCCGGCGAATCGACGGCGAGCGCGACTCAATATGTCCGCCACATGATCGCCGATCCCGCGGTAACGATTCTGCCACAGGCCGTGCAACTGGAGCCCTCGGCGGTATCGAGTATCCACAGCGCAAGCTTTACAGTACTCCATAAGACCATTCGTCAAACGATTCCGAGGGCCGTGGTAGCGCCGGCGTTGCTGGTTGCCGCAACCGATTCGCGCCACTATCGCAGCCTGACAAACAATATCTTTCGCTTTCTGCCGGTAACAGTCGGACCAGACGATATCGAGCGGTATCACGGCATCGATGAGCGGATCTCGGTGGAAGACTACGAGCGGTGCATCCAATTTTATGCACAGCTGATCATCAACTCCAATGCGCCGATGCGTTGAGATTCGCGCCGCTTTAGGTTCGACTAATCTGCCAATTCGTTATGCGAAAATTAAGAAACACGTAGCCGATCACTGCGAGCGCCACTGCCCCCGCGCTAATCGCCACGGGCGCGCTCGTCCATTCGGCGATAAACCCCGCTTGCATGCCACCGAATTCGCGCAAGCCGCCGCCAGTCAGACCATAAAAACCAGAAACCCGACCGCGAAAAGCTTCTTCCACCCGCAGTTGAATCGATGTGTTGAGCAATGTTTCGAACAATGTGCTCAAGGCGCCGACCGCGACCAAAAAACCGAAGGCGAGCCGGGCATCGCGGCTCACGGCGAACGAGAACAAGCAGCTGGTAAACCCGACGAGGAGGGCGACCATGCGCGCTGGTTTCGCTTCCACGCGGCCGAGGCTCGCCAGAGTAAATGACCCGATAATGGTGCCGAGTCCCGGGCCCGCCGATATAAAACCAAACCCCGATGCGCCCAGTTGAAGAACATCTTTGGCGAATACCGGCAGAAGCGTTACGTAAGAGCGTCCGAAGATATTAAAAATGGCTGAAACGGTCAGAAAGGTCATGATGACGTTTTCCCGCCGCACGTATCCGAAGGCCTCGGTGAGACTTTGAATCACGCTCGCACGTTGACTCTGCACAACATTCGGCACATCCATACGCATGAGCGCACCGATTACCGCCAAGTAGCTGATGACATTGACGTAAAAACAGCCGTCAATACCGATCCGCGAAACCGACAAGCCGACCAGGCTCGGGCCGAGCAGACCCGCGCCGTTCCAAGTCACGGCGTTCAATGCCAGCGCATTGACGAGGTCTTCGCGGCTGACTAACTGCGGCAGGAGCGCTTGGCGCACCGGCTGCTCGAATGCCCAGGTGGTTGAGGTAATCGCACCAAGAACAAAGATATGCCAGACGCGAATGGTATGAGTAGAAACCAGCAGCGCCAACGCTAAAGCCGTCAGAGCCGAGATCCACTGTATCGCCAGCATGACCCTACGACGGTCGATGCGATCCGACATGATACCGCCGAGGATAAAAAAGCTGAGCAGCATCACCATTCTGAGCGAGCTGAAAAGACCGAGGTAGAATGGCGAGGACGTCAGATCAAATAATAACCAGCCCTGGGCAATCCCCTGCATCCAAGAACCGACATTGGAAACAAAGTAACTGGACCAAAACCAGAAATAGTTTGGGTAACTGAGGGCGCGAAAAGCCCCGGAACTGCGAAACCTTGCCACCCTCTACGTCATCCTATGTGAGTGAATTGTTGGCGCTGCTACATCGTCGAACACGCACCCGAATCCGGTGGCAGCAGCAGGGAGATCACGCAGCCGCTGACTGCAACGCCCTAGGATACATGCGCTTGGGATTTTCGAACATCAGCTTCCGCTTGGTTTCTACCGCCACGTCCTCCCGCGCCATGAATTGTTCGATGTTCTCGCGAAATTCCGTGCGCGGTTCGTGCGGAAAATCAGTCGCGCAAAACAAGATATCATCGCGCAGCAGAGTGGCAATTTGCGCAATGCTTCGGTCTTCCAGCTCGCAATGGATGAAAATACGGCCGCTTTTTAGGTGCTCGGAGGGCAATACTTTGCATTCGGGAGCTTGCGCGCTGCGATGTTCATACTCCATATCCATCCGTTCCATCAGGTACGGCACCCAGCCGCAGCCCGCCTCCGCATAAGCGATCTTGAGTTTCGGAAAGCGGTCGAACACGCCGCCATAGATCATACTGGTCATTTGGATCATCTGGCCAAAGCCATGACTCAAGGTGCGCACTTCGATCAGCTTGTCGAAGCCATCGACGCCAATGCCTTGCGTCGGGGCTGCGTGAACCGCGAGCAGCGCGTCGAGCTCCTGCGCTGCTTCATAAACCGGAAAATACTTCGGATCGCCGAACGGTTGGCGCAATCCGACCGCCGGCAGAACGGCGCCGACAAAGCCCAACTCCTTGACTGCGCGTCTGAGCTCCTCGATCGCCTCAGGAATCGACTGCAGCGGAATGAGCGCCATCCCTTTCAGACGTTGTTCCGGCTTCGTAAAGGTCTCATAGAGATAATTGTTGTATCCCTTGGCAATCACACAAGCCCAATCCTTATCCCTGATCAGGCCGAAGGTAAGGCCAGCGGTGGGATATAAAACCGACCACGCAATCTCATCTTCGTCGAGAAAGTCTTGCCACTCTTTCAGACTGCCCTTGGCGATATAGCGTCCCTGACCGTCTGCAACCCTGCGCGCCTGGCGATGAAAGCCATCGAGGGTTGGAAAGAACGGAAATGACAGAAGATCTTCACGGTTTTGAAATGGTTTGGGCAAAAATTCCAACAACTCCGAATCGCTCTCGACCACATGCCCATCGGCATCGATAAATCCTTTAACATTGAGCATAGAGACCTCAGTTTTAATTTAATTTCTGAGTTACAAAAATTTTGAACCTTCGTCCTCTTGATCTCAAGAAATCGTTGGACAAACGCCAACGAAATTTCCTCGGCTGCGGCCCCGCCTGATAAAAGCGGCGAATTTTGCCACTCATGTCTTACCGCAAGATGCGCTTGCTTTCCAGGAACTCGTGCGCGACTTCCCGCGCCGGCCGCTTCTCGCCATCCACGGCGTAGTTGAGTTTGCGCATTTCGGCAACGCTCAGAATCCCGCTGAGCTGACGTAGCGCCGCGCGAATTTCCGGATGCTGTTCCAAAGTGGCTCGTCGAATCACCGGGACGGCGTCGTAGGGTGGAAAATAATGGCGATCGTCCTGCAGTTGAACCAGGCGGTACCGGGAAATCAAACCATCGGTAGAATTTCCCGCAATCAAATCCACCTGCTTCTCCGCCAGCGCCCGATAAGTTAACGATAAATCCATCTCGCGGATTTCTGCAAAGTGAAATCCATACGTCCGGGCGAAGCCCGGAAAACCATCGGCGCGCGACATGAAGTCCTGCCCGAAACCGGCTCGCCATTGCAGAGAAATTTTCGCGGCATCACTAATGGTTTTCAAATTGAACTTATTGGCATCCTCAGCGCGCACCAGCACGGCGAAAGTATTATTAAAGCCGAGCGGCTCCGTCCACTCCACTTGAAACCGCTCTGCATAGTCCTTCTTCACGCGCCGCAAAACTTCTGCCGGATCGGTGATCGGCTGGCTTTTCAATATCGCTAGGAGCGCAGTCCCCGTGTACTCCACGTAAGTATCGATCTCTCCGGCGACCAGAGCCTCATGCGCAAGGTTGCCGCCCAAATCAAATCGTCGCGTCACCTGGAGGCGGGTAATGTTTTCGATGGTTTGCGCGAGAATCTCGCCCAGAATCACCTGCTCGGTAAAGTCCTTCGAGCCGACCGCGATTCGCCCCGAGCTCCCTCCGACAACAAAATACACAATTAGAATGATGGCGCATAAGACAGCGACGCTGGAGATGATGACTTTTTTGGCCGAACGGCGAGTCCGCCGGCCCAGCTGTATCGTTTTCTCGAAATATCCCAGCGCCAGATCCGCGGCGATCGCGATCAAAGCTGCCGGCACCGCGCCCGCGAGGATCAGAACATTGTCGTTTGCCCGCAAGCCGCGGAAAATGTACCGCCCTAAGCCGCCGGCATCGATCGCTGCCGCGATCGTCGCTGTGCCGACGCAGATCACGGTCGCCACCCGCACACCGGCGATAATGACTCCGAGCGCTAGCGGCAACTCGACCTGAAAAAGAAGCTGGCGATCGGTCATTCCCATGCCCCGTCCGGCATCGCGAATCGCCGGGTCCACCGAGCGAATTCCGGTAAAGGTGTTGCGAATGATCGGCAACAGCGCGTAGAGCACCAGCGCGACGATTGCCGTGCGCGCGCCAATGCCGCCGAGAATCTTTACATGAAACAAGTAAATGTTCAGCGGAATGAGAAAGCCAAAAAGCGCCAGGCTCGGCACCGTTTGCATAATATTGGCGAAACCCAGAACCGGTTTACTCAGCGCCGGCTTTCGAGTCAGCAGAATCCCGAGAGGCACCCCGATCAAGATCGCAATCCCGGTCGAGACGGCAACCAGAAAAAGATGTTCGAGGGTCAGCGTGACCAGCTCGCCGAGATTGCGCGACAGGAATTCGGCCAGGCTCACGCAGGGCTCCCGGTGCTCTGCGCGTCATAGAAGCATTCGGCGAACGCGCGCGCTTCCGGATGAGCCGATCGCAGCAGCGCAGCGGGGACATCCAACAGCACCAGTTCTCCGTCTTTGAGCAGCGCGATGCGCGTGCCGAGCACAAATGCTTCGGCGATGTCATGGGTGACAAAGATCATGGTCTTCTTGAGTTCCCGCTGAAGCGATTTGAACCCCCGCTGGATTTCGCGCCGAGTAATCGGATCCAACGCACCAAATGGCTCATCGAGCAAGATGATCGGCGGGTCAGCGGCCAGCGCGCGCGCCACACCGATCCGTTGCCGTTGCCCACCGGACAATTCGCGGGGAAATCGTCCAGCGAATCGACTGGCGTCCAGGCCGACTAGCGATAACAGGGTACACGCTCGCTCGCGAACCCGCTCCGGCGCCCAACCCTCCAGCCGCGGCACAACGCCGATGTTTTCCTCGACCGTGAGATGAGGGAACAAGCCGATTTCCTGAATCACATAACCGATGCGCCGGCGCAGCCGGATGGGATCCCAGTCCGTAGTGGGCTTTTGCTCCACGCTCACTTCTCCTGCAGTCGGATCGAGGAGTCGGTTGATGAGCTTCATCGTCGTGGTCTTACCCGAACCGCTGCGGCCGAGTAACACCAGAGTTTCGCCCTCGTGGACTTGCAAGTTTAAATTCGAGAGGAGGGTTTTACCGTCTGGCAATGTAAAGCTGACATCGTGAAATTCGATGGCGGTATCAGCGTTGTTCATCAATTATCGAATCCGGGTCGCATCAACTGTGCTTTTCTTTTATAGTTTCTTGAGCCATGAGACAAGGAAACTTCCCACCCTTCTTTGCCCTCGAGCAGATGGACCAATGGCAAATGCGGGAACCAAAGATTTGGTCGCGCCGAGACGCAGAAATCGATTCGAACCCAAGCTTGTCGATTCTAACAACTTTGTGGGATCAGCCGCGCTGGCTGGAAGCGTATCATCTTTATGATCAACACGGCTCAGAACTGTTCGAACGGATCTGTGAGCTCCCGGAATATTATCTCACCCGGACGGAAAACGGCATTCTCGAGCGTTACGCAGCTGAGGTGATCGGCCGCGCTCCGGTAGCCTGCGTCGCCGAGCTCGGGGCAGGCTATAGTAAAAAAACCGTCCACTTGCTAACCGAACAGCTGCGCCAGCGCGGCGCCGCCATTTTTGCCCCGATCGATGTGAGTCTCGCCGGGCTTGTCGCTTCGCGCGACGCCGTTCAGCGCACATTTCCGGCGATCGATTTTCACGGCCTACATGCACGCTATGAGGAAGGCTTTGCGGCGATCGATAAAGGGTTGCCTACTCTCTTTATCTTTCTCGGAAGTACGATCGGCAACTTCAATCACACGGATTTTCCGCGGTTTTTTCGCGCGCTCTCCGCCGCCATGGGACCCGATGACTATCTTTTGCTCGGCGCCGATCGAATCAAGGACTCGACAATCCTCGAAAAAGCCTACAACGACAGCCGCGGCATTACCCGCGAATTCATTCTCAATGCGTTCGATCACATCAATCGGCTGCTGGAGAGCAATTTCCAACGCGCGAAAATGCGTTACTATTCATGGTTCAATCCGGAATGGCAGCAGATTGAAATGTATGCTGTCGCTGTTGAGGAACATGAAATCAGGTTTCCGACCGTAGGCGCGTCCTTTCGCTGGCTGAAGGACGAGAAGATTCTTGTCGAGATCAGTCGAAAATTCGATCCAATCCGGCTGCAAGAACAGCTCCGTTTTTTCGGCT
Organism: Binatia bacterium; assembly: GCA_036558765.1. Taxonomy (GTDB): domain Bacteria; phylum Desulfobacterota; class Binatia; order UBA9968; family UBA9968; genus DP-20. The sequence continues at coordinate 6,922 of DATBEY010000023.1, forward strand.
TACGCCCGGTGCAACACTTCACCGATCTCAATGAATGGTTTTCCGTTCTGCTGTTCAAAAAACAGAGCTGACCGGAGCGGCCCCGCGCGAGGCCCCGAGACACTTGCGCTAAGTCCCGGAGCCTGTGCGCCGCGCCAACATGGCAGGAATCGTTGAGTGCCGAGCTAACGTTGCTCGTAATTAAGATTGCTGAACGAATGAATCCGTGGTGCGATCAGAAGATCCTCGGTATGATATAAGTCCTTCCATCCCAGCCATTCTTCGATCTAAAATCTCGCAGGTATTCTTCTATCAAAAATTGTGCTTCCTGTTCCGAAATAAGCCCAATTGTCCGGGCAGATGCGATAGTTTTTCCCCAGATCCGCTGCTCGATCTCTTTCCTGTTCACCTTCTCCTCCAGTTGAAAAATCCATAATCTATACCATGAGATTCCCTGAAAGCCAAATTCTGGCCCGATCCGGGCGCTGTCGCGGGAGGTCACGTCTTCACCACCTACCTGGCAACGGCCGTCGGGGTGACCAGCAGATGCTTCTCTTTGCGGTTTGTTGACCGGTGCATCTTAGCGGGCTAAGTGGTCTCACGACGAGTTGCGTAGTAGGCTATAGCGCGGTCGCGTGCCCTGGTTTGACAATGTTTATTTTCAACCCAAGCCGGTCGCTGCCGCTGTCAAATACCACCACCATGGATGTTGCGAAGAACTGCTTCTGTTCGCCGACTTTAGCGAGCGCGCCAGCGATTTTTTTGCATCGTACAACTGAGATCCGGCCGCATCCGATGCCAAGGACATCAGCAAGCTCGTAATCGGAAATAATGGCGTGGGAGTCGCAGGCGACGCCTCGATAGCAAGCTGGTTCGCAATCTGGTCGCACCCATGCTAGATCTCAGATCAAATACAAAACGCAGTTTGGCAAATTGCTGCCGCTGCCGTTTTGATATACGAACACCTGGAGCGCTGGAATAGGTGTCTTTATTGAAGACCCGAAAGAACGTGGAGTATTACCGCAGATCCATTTTCAGCCTCTCGAACCGCCGATGATCGAAGCACTGATCGAATTGACCGATCGTGCTCTCGGCTATCACCTCTATGCATCGGTCGAGCAAGTAAATGCGTGCTTTCAGAGACCTCCTCGACTGCTTTCGGTTCAGCAAGGGAATCGTAAATATCGAAGAGTTAATCTCCCAGGATCAATTCGAAGCCCGAATTCAGCCTCAAATAGAGCAGATCAATAGGGCGATATTCACCGGATCCTGCATCAATGCAGCGTTGCAGCAAACTAAATCCAGTTTATGTGCCGGGCCGAACCTCGTTCACGCCCGGCCATTCGGAAACTTTTTGAAGGAATTTTTCGGCGCTGTGGCGATTCGTGCCGGCGCGGAATTTACCTCAGTAGTAGAAGGGCTCGCGCTTTTTGCATTGGAGCTTGCATGAGTGATAAAAATGCCAACTGATCTCAGTAGAGCTCCCCTTCTGTTTTACGCGCTTCACTGGGACGCCAGCGCAAGAGATACGATTCAGCGCGATTGATCGCCTCGTTGCAAATGACAACGACCAAGGCCAGAACCAGAATTCCGCCCAGCGCGCCGGTAGTGGAAAATAGTGAGGTATTGTAATTGATCAGGTAACCCAGTCCTTTACCAGCAGCGATGAACTCCCCGACAACCGCAGCCACAATCGCGTAGGGTAAGCTGATTTTTAGCCCCGTCGTGATCCAAGGCACAATCGATGGCAAGGTTACTTTCCAGAGGATCTGCCGCTCGCTCGCTCCCATGATGCGCAGAATATTCTTAAGCTCTGCGTCCACGCCTTTTACCCCGGCAAAGGTATTGAAGAACGTCAAAAAGAATACCACGCTCACCACCAAAATTACTTTTGAAGTGGGTCCGATGCCAAACCAGATGATGAACAGCGGCGCGAGCGCGATTCGCGGAATACCATTAAACGCAACAACATAGGGATCAAGGACTTCTGCCAGAGTCTCTCGGCGGCCCAGCGCAAAGCCTAATCCGATACCGAATATAGCGCCGATCAGAAAGCCGCTGAAGGTCTCATAAAGGGTGACCGCAAGGTGCGTAAAAATCGAACCGTCGGCAATAATGCCGTAAAGATAAATAAACACTTGCGATGGGCTCGAGACCCAGAACGGATCGATCAATCTCCCTGAGCTCAGCTCCCACAGCGCGAGAAGCGCCATGCCAAAGAGCATACGATAAATAAAAAGACGCGACCGGCTGATCATTTCATGAGAAAGTCGTTATTGACAACATCCGAATAGGCGACCCGCTTTTTTAAAATCCCCGCCTGCTCCAGAATATCCTGCGTGACCTGCACGCTGCGTTCGCTGGTACGCCCGTCCTTACTCAGCGCCGGCAGGACGGCTTGGACTCCAGTCAAAAGCAGATCGGGTTTGATGGTTGTCATTGATGGTTTGAGGGCATCGGCGACCTGCTCCGGCGTGCTATTGAGAGCCCACTGGTTTGCCCGGGTCAACGCCCGCACCATCCGTCGAATCGTATCCGGATCCTTTGCCACAGTATCCGGGCGAGCAATCAGATTTTCCATTAGAAATTCCGGAATCGACGGATCTTCTCCCTTGGCATTATTGATCAGCAGGATCGCGAAGCCGCGGCTGATTGCGGTATCCGGCACCGGTGGCGCCGTCAAAGCGACATCAACCTTATGATTTTCCAACGCGGCGAGCCATGTCGGCCCCGAACCGATGGGGATGATGTTTACGTCTTGCTGCGGGTTGTACCCGGCTTTACGCACGACAAAGGCCGCGAGATGGGCAGTCAACGCGCCGGGATTCGTCATGCCAATCGTTAATCCTTTTAACGCCTTGATCTTTTCCGCTAGCGGCATCGACTCTGTAACACCTTTGGATTTGGCCACGTCCTTGTGCATCGCCCAATTGATGAAGAGCTTGTTGAGGCCGCTCATCACCATCACAAGCTTTTTTCCTTCCTGTTGCGCAAGAATCACATTGTCGCCTGTGGTAAAACTAAAGTCCACGTCGCCCGCGATCAGCGCACGGATATCCGGCCCGCCGCCGTTCGTGGATGTGACGTCAATGTCAATCTTCTCGTCAACGAAAAAACCTTTGTTTTGCGCAATAAATACCGGGGTCATCGAGTGCGCAATTACAGGAATCGTGATTTTGACTTTTTTCGGCGCCTGAGCTTGTGCCGAGTTAGCCGCGCAACTCAGAAAAAGCGCTGCAATTGCCACCAGGGTTACTCGTTTCATGTTCATGCTCCTTTACTAGGCATCCAAAGTAACTTCAGGGCGAAGCTGTTGCCAAAGCTTTTCATAGGCCAAACGAAACTGCGGGTCTTCGTGAATTTTGAAGACATCCCTGGGTCGCGGAATATCGATCGTCTCGACGGATTTAATTTTTCCCGGCCGCGAGCTCATAAGCACGACACGATCCGCCAGGGTGATCGCCTCGACCAGGTCGTGAGTGATAAAAATGATGGTTTTTCGCGTCGTCAACCACAGTTTCAAGAGCTGATCCTGCAGGACAATGCGCGTCTGTGCGTCGAGCGGTCCAAAGGGCTCGTCCATCAAGATCAGCTCAGGATCATAAATCAATGTTCGAATAATGTTGGCGCGCTGGCGCATGCCGCCGGAGAGCTCGTGCGGGTAATGTTCTTCGAACCCTTTCAAGCCGACTCGTTCGATCCATTCCTCTGCCGAGCGCCGGCGCGTCTTTTCCTCTACTCCCCGGATCTCGAGCGCAATCTCGACGTTTTCTACGAGAGTGCGCCACGGCAGTAGATTATCCTTTTGCGTGACATACCCGATCTTCGTGCAAATCCCGTCGATCGCTTTCCCCCGAAACAAGATTTGTCCTGAGCTTGCACGAAGCAATCCGACACATAAATTCAATAACGTCGACTTCCCGCAACCCGAAGGGCCCACAACCGTAACGAACTCGCCTTCCTCAATCGTAAGATTGACGCTTTCAACCGCAAGCACCCGTTTGCCGCGCGTTAAAAATTCTTTACGCACGCCGTGGATTGAAAGTAACGCCACTCCGATTTCTCCGTCTCGCGTTAGAGCCCTAGCGCTTGCAAGGCGTTCTGGCCGAGAATCAGCTCGCGTTCGGAGCGGGTGAGGTTGATTTCTGCAAGCTTCTTGACCGGTTCGAAATCGCCCATCGCCATGGGATAATCGGTGCCCATAACCACCCGATCAGCTCCGACCACATTGATTAAGTATTGAAGTGCGGCAACTGAATGGACGATCGTGTCGAAATAGAAGCGCTTCAAATACTCGGACGGTTTGCGCGGCACAGTCCTTTTCAGCTCGGCGCGCAATCCATAAGAGTGATCGAGGCGCCAGATGTTAAACGGCAGCAAACCGCCGCCATGGGATAGACAAAGGCGCAGATTCGGAAACCGCTCGAACATTCCCCTAACGATCATGCGTTCGATCATCATGGTTGTGCGGTATGTAAACTGGAGCACATTCCCAAGTATCGGCGCGAGTGGATCGCCGCGGTCGAGCCCGCCCTCAAGAGGATGAACGAACAAGAGCAGGTCTAATTTCTGCGCAGCGGTGAAAAACGGCTCGAAGCTCGGGTCGTCGAGGGGCTTTTCGCCTACGGCGTTACCGATCTCCAACCCTTTGAGTCCAATGCTCTTTGCCTCTTCAGCAATCGTCACCGCGTCCGGAATGCTTTGCAGCGGCACACTGCCGAAGCCGACGAATCGGTCAGGAAATTTTCGCACGACCGTTTGTATCGCTTCGTTCTGGCGGCGCGAAAAGTGCGCGGCCACGTCCGGCTCTTCCCAATAGAATAGCAATATCGGTGATGGTGAAATGGCCTGTATGTCAATGCTCATTTCGTCCAGCGCTTTGATTCGTGCCGCCGGATCGTAAGCTCCGGCGCCCAATCCTGTTCGCATACCGATCTGCGATGTCACTGATAACCTATTGTTCTCCAGCACAAGCTTCGGCGCGTGGCTCTCGTATTTACCGGGATTTTGCAACGCTTCAAGCGGAAAGAAATGGGAATGGAGATCGATATTCATGACGCCTCGCCCTGCCCGGATAGCTTAAACGGAACCACCTATACACCAACCGCTTCCATTGCACTAGCGATCACACGGCAAGATTAGCTTGATGATTCGGCCTTAAAAGAGTTAAAACACGTCATGCTTCTGGGGCTGACTTGACGAATATAGCCGGTTTGCCATATTCAACGTTCAGAAGATCGTACAATTTCTATACCGACGGCATCACAAAGGAGGCCTTTTATGGGACTGCTTAAAGTCGAAGGAGTGACGCACTGGTCCATCCCGGTGAATAATCTAGACGAATCGGAAACATTTTACGGCGATCTGCTCGGACTTAAACATCTCGGGCGCCTCGGCAACTCCGGGATGTCATGCTTCAATGTCGGCGATCATAATATTTTGCTCTGCGAGCGCGCCTCT
>DATBEY010000024.1:0-3991 GCA_036558765.1 Binatia bacterium
GGCCCGGTCGGTACCGTAATGTAAGTCGACATGCGCCCGCCGCCGATGATCGAGAGTCCCAGCACGTTGGCCAAGAACTCGTCGCTTTTTGCTTTGTCGTCGCAATCGAGAGTCCCGTGGGTCATCGCCTGCGGGATGTAACCGCGTCCCGGAAATTGCTCTTCACTGAGCGGCGTGCTCCAGTGCGGTGCCGCGATCTTGCGGCCCTGTTTGATGGCTGCCGGATTGTAATATTCAATCTCGAGGTCGTTGCCACCCGGCTCTTTGAAATAGATCGAATATGCAAAATGCGCTTCGTGCGGTGGGGTTACGCTTTTGATCTTGTACTGCTCCTTGTGAGCGGAAAGGTATTCATACGCTTTGGGAATTTCCTTCGAGTTCGCGACCCTGAAGCCATAGTGATTCGTATGCGGTTTATTCTTACCGTTGGGCCCGGCCTCATGAATGACCAAACGCCATGCCGTGTTGGGATGTTTGACGGTCGCCTGGTGTTCCGTGCGTTCAACCACCTGCGCGGCCAATAGATCAGTGAATATCGGCAGCGTCTCCTCCAGCGAGCGGCACTCATAATGACCTTCACTCAGCGCAATCGGCTTTAACATCGTTGTCTCCTTGGAATTCAATCTTTTACCGATCTTACCATTTAATTATTCAGGAGGCCGTTGCGCTTGTCAATTGGCCGTTGCGCTGAACCGGCGGCATGCGCACTTCGGCGCCGGATTTGGCACACTCCTCTTCGAATATCTTTCGGATGATCGGATCCTCGTCTTCGTATTCGATCTGCCAACCGCCATAGGCCAGAGGCACATCGGATTGAATCTTGCCCGGCTGAAGTTTGTATTTACGGCTAAGGATCTTCAGCGCCAGGTAACGCGCCGGTTCCGCGCTTGAATTGAAGTGCTGATGAAACCATCCTTCTGGCGGAACCACGATCGAACCCGGCCTCCAATCCACCCGCGTCATTTCCTTTCCCTCAGGCCAGAGAAGCGAATAACCTTTGCCGGTGAGAATGAAAACGTGCGCGCCAGGACCGTGCCGATGCGCCTTTTTGTAAATACCGACCGGAAAACGGGATACGTGCGAGCCCATCATGCTTTCCGACATCTCGAAAAAAATCGTCGCGTTGCCTTTGCCCCGCTCGGTCCAAGCCACCGGCTCGATGTTGATCGCATCCGCGACAAAATTGGTTTCCACGACGCGATCGCTGTAAAGTTTGCCGCTGCCGGCAAAATAACCGTCTTCGCCTTTGAACCGATCGGTAAAGGCATAGGGATTATTGACGACGAAGTCTTCACAGTGAAATAAATTGAACACCAGCGGCGCCGTTGTCACCGCGAGTAACCGCGCCTCCCGGTCACCCTGCCCGTTGAAATGCTGGTACGAAGCATTGAGCGGAATCGCGAAGAGGCTTCCCGTCTGCCACTCAAAGCTTTGCTTTGCCCCGCTGACCTGCCACACAGTCGTTGCGCCCCGGCCATCGAGCACATAGTAGAGCGCTTCATAGATGTGGCGCTGCGGTTTCAGATTCTTGCCGGGAGGAATACCGACCACATAAGCGTCATCGAGATAACCCGTTCCATCAAGCATAATGTAAACGCCGGTGCCGCCTACCCGGTCCCACGCTTTTAGCGGAACGGTGTAAAGATCTTCGACAAAAAAACCCCGCATGACATCGATCCCCTGGGAACTGATCCAGCGATCGTACGGCGTATCCATCACCTCAACTTTGCTCTCGACCTTTTCGTACGACGGCCGTGTAATATTTTCTGCCATCAAAACCTCCAGCTATGGACTATGGTTTCTTTAACTCGGAAACCTGCGCGTCATCAAGCGCAGCCGCTGCTGTGTTCGCGCGTTTCATGATGAGCGCCAGCAAGGCATCTCATGCTCGTCAGGGAATCCCTTCGATGTTGACAATGCTGAACCGTTAATCCCATATGAATCCCAGATGCAAAATCAGGAGACCGCAATGACGCAAGCAGCAACGAAGCGCTTCATCGACGCGCTGAAAACCGGCGCGGGACTGAAAGACGAATTCATCTACTACATGTCGTTTAGCGATTACCAAACTTTTCCCGAGCCGTTTGCCCGCACTAAGTTCACCGTACGGGAAGTTCAAGAAAGCATTCGCAGATACGCCAATCCACAAAACCCCCGCGCGCTTTTTCAGTGGGATATTCATGGCCGGCTATTCACACCCGCTGAGATTTCCATTCCCAATACCGCAGTCGTTATGATTCACGGCGGCGCGGCAAACGAATACGAGTTTATTTTCACCCCCGACGGTCCGGAAGATTATCCTGACTTGACCCAAACCGATCCGACAAAAGCGCGCGTCGGCGTTGCACAACATATCGCATCGCTCGGAGTGCCGGTGCTCGCGATTTCGCTGCCGGGGCATTATAGCCGAAAACCGTGGCCGTCCATCGCCGAGCGGCGTCCTGAATTCGTGATTGGCGAAGTTCCGGGCGATGAGGAGCTCAAGAATCGGCTCGCCGTCTACACGTTCAGAATGTGCGTGGAGGCGATCAAAACACTCGTCGAAAAAACTCTCGACGAAGCGATTTTCATGTGGGGACATTCGACGGGCGGAGAATATTTCTACCTAATGGAGCAGTTCGGCCTCAAAAACAAATTGCTCGGCGGCCTTGGCTTCGGCACCGGGATGCCGGCGTGGGTGCGGAAGGAATGGGATTTGGCCTGCGCCAAGAAGTCTCCCGAAGAGCGCGCAGCGCCGTTTCGAAACCTTACGGACTTAAGCCGCCGCTCACCGAAGGGTTACGTCAAAAGCGGCTATATCGGTCCGAATCAGCCGTGGGGCAGCGCCGAACGCTGGTTTGAGCTGGAAAATCACCGCCGGCCCCAGTTCAAGCCTTTCTTACAGGACATCGAACACAGCGCGCACGATGTGCTGCTGCCCGAGATCAAGAAAATTTCCGGGCTCGCCGACGAAGAACTGTTCATCACCTACCAATCCGACTTGCATCGTCTGCGCGGCAAAAAGCTACTGCACATCGTCGGAGAATACGACAAGGGACACTGGATCGAGGGCGGCGAGCGCGGATTGCAGTTCCGGCGCGAAGTTTACGCATTTCACCGCTTCAAACCGTATGCCGATGCCCTGCGCCTCATTGTCGTGCCGAATCTGACACACTACGGCCACGTGGAGAGTTATAACGAGCGGCTGGCAAACCTGATGATCACCGGCTTCAAGGAATATTTCTGCGGCTAAATCTTCTAAGACGCGCCCGCTCGAACGATTTGCTTGACAGGGTCGGCCATCTAACCTACAGATTGCTCTCGTGAAAAGCTTTACACAGCGCGCTCACACAAATTTCCGCCGCGTGTTTTCGCATGGTCTGGCGATAGCCGTTGTGTTCTCCGCAATTTCCGCGGCGGCGGAGCCGTTGCGTATCGCCTACACTTCCATCGCGGTCGTCTATGGTCCGCTCTGGCTCACCAAAGAAGCGGGCATCTTCCAAAAATACAATATTGAGCCGGAGTTCATCTATATCGCCGGTGGTCCACCGTCGCTGCAGGCGCTCATTGCCGGCGATGTCGCGATCTCCTTCACTGCCGCGGGTGCAACAGTAGCAGCCAACCTGCAAGGCTCCGACGTCGTGCTCCTTGGCGCGACCATCGATTCGTTACCGTTCGAGCTTTGGTCCATCCCCAGCATTAAACAACACGAGCAGCTCAAAGGCACGAAGCTCGGCGTTAGCCGCATCGGCGCGACCACCGATTTCATCGCGCGCTACTTGCTAAAGAAATGGAATCTCCAACCGGATAGAGAAGTGGCGATTTTTCAAACCGGTTCGGGACCGCAGGTCTTCGCCGCACTGAAAGGCGGCGCCGTTCAAAGCGGCGTGCTCTCCACCGGACCGGAAACGCTCAACGCCGAAGCCGCGGGGTTTTTTCGCCTCGCGGATGTTTCGAGTTCAGGCTTGATTTATCCGTTCGGCCCCTTTGCCGCTCGCCAGTCATTTTTGAA
>DATBEY010000025.1:0-10070 GCA_036558765.1 Binatia bacterium
TGGTTTGCAATTCTTGTGGAACCCAACTAAGTAAAACTTGAATCTGTTGAGCACTGTGGAGGTGATATGGCCACAAGTTTAGTCATCGATGCCGATGGACACTGTTATGAACCGGACACCGAGTTGGCGAAGTGGATGCCGGAGGAATTTGCCAAACGGGCGCCCAATCGAGTGACGGACAGCTCCGGCTATTCCCATTTGATGATCGAAGGCCGGCTCTCAAGTCGCCGCCGTTGGGGCGGCGGAGTTGATCGCAGCGAAGTTTTTGCTTCGCATATCGAACGCAGCCGGCCGGGCATGACTGATCCGATCAAGCGCCTACCCGACATGAATGAAGAAGGCATCGATGTGGCCGTCATCTTCGGCACATCCATCGCTTTGTCTGTCAACGGCATGGCCGACAAACCGCTCGCCGCGGCGATTTGTCATGCGGTTAATCGCTGGCTCGTTGAAGAGTACCTCGCGCCCGACCCGAAGCGATTGAAAGGCGTCGGGCTGATACCCGTACAAGATCCTGCCGCAGCGGTAAGGGAGTTGGAATACCTCGCCCGGCAGCGCTCGATCGTGAGCGCGATGCTGCCGACCAATGTTTACGGCATTAATCTGGGTCATCGCATGTTCGACCCGGTATATGCCGCAGCCCAGGAGATCGGCATGCCGCTTTCGGTTCACCCGCAAACCGAGCACGATGGCCAATACGGCGTCTGGGGCGTTATGGGCGCCGGCAGCGAGCGTATGGAGAAATACAGCTATGTGCACATGACGTCGTTTCCATTCGAGTTAATGATCGCGCTCATGCACATGATCGGCGAGGGCGTGTTCGATCGCTACCCGAAGCTCAGAGTCGGTTTTATGGAAGGCGCCTGTGGCTGGCTGCCGTTTTGGTCCGAACGGCTCGACGAACATTTTCACAAGCTGGGCCCCCAATGGCCGTTGCTCAAACGCAAGCCTTCGGAAATCATCAAAAGCCCGCAAGTCGCGTTTACCTGCGAGCCGGAAGAAACGATTTTGCCGTATGTACTTGACGATATCGGCATGACTCAGGTCATGTACGCTTCTGATTACCGTCACTGGGACTCGGAATTCCCCGATTCCGTAAAAGAAGTGAAGAAAATTCCCGGTATGACCGAAGACAAGCTACGCCACGTCCTCGGCGAAAACGCGCGCAAGTGGTTCAATCTGAAAGATGAGGATCTGCCGGTGCGCTAGCCAGCGCTCTAGGTCGTCGAACCCCTAACGCTTTTCATTCCAGACTTGGTTGAAAAACCCGCTGCTCTCCATCTCGGCTAAGTAGCGCCGATCCATGAGATCCTGTGGTTTCATTTCATTGGCGCGAGGGTTGGTCTTGGCAACCTCTTCGATCATCGGCTGAATCGCCGCGGCCTTGAGCTCGAGGCGCGGCTCCATCACTTTCATTTCAATCGCATAACTCGCGTCGAGGATTGCGCGATCGGTAATCCGCAGCTTTTTTTCTAACACTCGGTAAACCAGGTCCTTGTCTCGGTGCATCGCTTTTGACGCCTCGGCCATTGCGCGCATGAACCGCCCGATGACCTGGCCACGCTTCGCGATCACGGAGCGCCGCGTGGTAATTGTCGACGCCGCGTAGGGTATGGCGATATCGGGGCCGAAAACCACGTAATGGAACCCGAGAGCGATCGCCCTGCCATCGGTCGGTGGTAACATGGAAGCCGCATCCACGCGGCCCGATGCCAGCGCTCCCAAGGTTTCATTATCGCCGCCAGTTTGGATGAACGTAATATCTTTGTCCGGATTCATGCCGGCGCGCCGCAACGCCTGCACGGTAAAAAAGTGGGTGTTGCTGCCGATGCGCGTCACGCCAATGCGTTTGCCGCGCAGCTGGTCGAGCTTAGTGATGTTTGGCTTGGCAAGAATGCTCTGGGTCATGATGTTTTTGATACTACCGATAAAGCAGAGGTCCGTGGCGCCGTTGGCGTAGGCATTGACGATGCCGACTCCGCCAAGAAGACCGACCTCGACATTGTTGCCCAGAATCGCGGCGGTTGCGGTTGAAGAAGCCGGAATGTAGACAAAGCCGAAATCGAGGTCGTACTTCTTGAATAACCCGAGATCTTCCGCGACCCATGGCATCGAGTAGGGAACCGCGTGCGAGGAGTAAAGCGCGACGAGCTTGTCTGCCGCCATTGCATGCGATCCGACGGCACTGGTGAAGACGGTTAAGCCCAGCGCGGTGATTTTGAAAGCCGTCCTTAAAGCAGAATAGCGCACGATGCTTCCTTCCTGTTACGTCCTCTCGGCCCGAACCGCTATAAGCCGAACAGCTCCTTCGCATTACTATAAAGAATTTTTTCCTTGTCGCCATCAGAGATCCGCGGGTGATTTCTCAACGCGTGAAGGTTACCGGGAAACTCATTGTCCCAGTGCGGAATGTCCGATGCATAGAGAAAATGCGCGGCACCCAAATAATTGATCGACTCGGAGAGCAGTGACTCGCCGGATTCAAGGCTGAAATACATCTTCGATTTGCGCACCAGATCGCTCGGCTTTTCTTTGAGGAGGGGCATCTCGTGCTTGGCGCGTTTCTCCCAATGCTCATCCAGGCGGTCGAGATAGTACGGCAGCCACGTTGCGCCAATCTCCAGAAAGGCGAGCTTCAAGTTCGGAAAGCGCACCGCCACGCCCTGACACACCACATGCGTGAACTGGAGCAGCAAACCGACAGTAAAGGCATAGGAGTGCACTTCGGCAAAGGTCGATAACACGGCCGCGCCGATCTCATGGGAATTGCTGCGCGAGCCGTGAATGCCAATCACGGCGCCAAGTTTTTCAGCTTCGGCGTAAACTGGATCATAAAACGTGCTGCCCAGCCCCATGGGCAAACCCATGGGCAGGATTTCAAACCCTTTAAGGCCCAACTCCGTCACGCCGCGCCGCAACTCTTCGGCCGCGGCTTTGGGATCGCGCAGCGGTAAGACACCGACACAGCTCACGCGGTCCGAAAGCGCGTTGAATTCTTTTGCGAAGTGAGTATTGCAGGCGCGCGCCACTGCGAGTTGAAATGGCAGCTCCTGGATTTTGGACACATTGCCGGACCCGGTGGGAAAGCAGATCGCCTTCTCCATGCCTTCCCGGTCCATGATCCGATGCCATTCCTCGATTTGCTCCCTAGGACTCAAGTCTTCCCAGCGCACCGCCGTTTCAAAACTGTCGAACAGGTTGGCATCCCATGGTTGATCGCGCGTCCGTAGTGCCGTCGAACGCTTATCCCATGGCGCTTCGAGATATTTCCGGATGTAACGCTCTTTTTCCAAGACATGCCCATCGGCATCGATTACTGGACAGTTCACCATACGACCTCCTGGTGCTTTCGGAATGGTTCACCAAGGAGGCGCAGGGGGCACGAAGAAAAATGAGAATTCTCTAGCGTGTCCTTGCTGTCTCGGTGGTGAATAGGTTTTCCCTTTTCAATCCTCCACCACGGAGACTTGCGCTTGCACGCCTTTTTCACGGAGGATCTGCGCGTACTCCCTATGGATTTCCGGCGGCTCGTCTTCCATCGGAATCATCGTCCAAAGCGGATTACGAAATCGGTCGTGGCTGTATTTTGGACTGTCGCCGCGCATCGCGAAGTGGCGCATCGTCGAATGGCCGGTATTGAAATGACCATGCCACATGAGATCATCGGGCGAATAAACCGTTCCCACTTTAAAGTCGTGCCGCTGGCGCGGCTCACCATCCTTCCAAAGCATGACGTAACCTTCGCCCTGGGTGATGATGATGACGGCGCCCGGCCCATGACGATGGAATGTACTGCGGGAACCCGGCGGGAATTCCGACACATGACAGCCATAAGTCGTATCCGCTAAAGTGAAGCGCATGTGCCTCACCCCGTGGCCTTTCATGGGAAAGTCGTCGAGCGGAAAGGCGTTCACATCCGGCACCAGATTGGTTTCCCAATACCGCTCCGTCATGTGCTTGTTGTAGCGCAGGAAATCTTCTCCTGCGTGAAAGCGATCACGGAAATTGAAGGGATTGCGGAAAATAAACTCCTCGTTATGAAAGATGTTGATCATGCGCGGGCACGTCGTACCTCCGAACAGCCGCACCGGCTCATCGCGCGAACCGTTGTAGTGCATGTAGGAACAATTGAGCGGTATTGCGAAAATGGCTCCGCGAGCCCATTCGAACGTCACCTTACCAGCACCGTCTTGCCACACCGAGGTCGCGCCGCGCCCATTAGCGACATAAATAATTTCCTCGAACAGATGGCGCTGCGGCAGGGTTTCCGAGCCCGGAGGAATCTCGCATACGTACGCGTCGGTTTGCTGTTGATTGGAGAGATTGAGATAACAGCCGTAGGCGCCGGTACGCTCCCACCGGCCTAGCTTGAGCGTATTCACGTCGGCTACCACATTACCTTTGATGACCGGAATGCCTTCCTTCGCCTGCAATAGATCGTAGGGCGTAGGACCGAAATCCAGATGCTCACGAAATGGCAATAACATTCCAAACTCCCTCGCGATGCATATCTCATAGCACGAATTAGAACGGTGTTCACGACTTTGAGCGTTTGACTTTCGCTATTGCGCACCCGGTGCGGGCTCTCGTATAGTCTCCTCATGAAACCCGAGGTGCCCGCCGGCATCACGCGAACGCAGACCTACGAGACAACAATGGAGATGCGTGCGGGACAATTGAAAGCCGATGTGTTTTCCACCCCGGCAATGATCGGCTTGATGGAACGCACCTGCGTTGATTTGACGGAACCTTATTTGAGCACCGACGAACAGACCGTCGGAATTCACGTTGACGTGCGCCATCATGCCCCGACGAAAATCGGCCAAAGCGTCACAGTGACGGCAACCGTATTAGAGGCGAAAGAGAATAAAATTCTCTACGCGATTTCCGCGACCAACGATCGCGGCGCCAAGATCGGCACCGGGACGCACCGCCGCGCGGTGATCGATACAAAACGATTCGGCAACAACGCTTGATCTAAAGAAGGGAGACGTACAATGAAACTTTATTCCTACCAGCCTTGACCCTACGCCCACAGGACAAGGATTGTCCTGGCGGAAAAAAGACTGCCCTATGAGCTGATCGAATGCGACCTTGGCAACAAGCCGAAAGATCTGTTGGAGCTAAACCCCTACGGAAAAGTACCCGTGCTCGTCGATGGCGACGGAGTGATTTACGAGTCGGCGATCATTAACGAATACCTCGAAGAGAAATACCCTGGCGTTCCGCTTTTGCCCAAGGACCCGCTGCAGCGCGCACGCGCGCGTATCTGGATCGATTACTGCAACACGCGCTTACAACAAGCGGCGGGCTATATCGCTCACGATCATGAAGTCGATAAGTCGAAAGAAAAACTGCGCGGTTATCTCGATACTCTGAATCAGGAGATGCGCGACCGCGAATATATTGCGGGAGATTACTCGCTCGCCGACATTACTTACGTCCCGTTTTTCTGTCGGTTACAGCGGTATCAGACAACCATCGGGAACGATTTACCGCACGTAAAGACCTGGATGCAGCGCTTGCTGGATCGTGCGGTTGTCCGAGCTACGCCGTAACCGGGATCCGGAGACCCGGATTTTCGCTGAGAAGCCACTCGGCGTTTATCGCTGGAAAGTGACCCGCAGTCCGATTTCAGAAACTTTGGCCGGATCGTCCGGTAATCCGGCCATTCTGCTGTCCCATTCGTGCGGGAGGGTGAGTAGTGAGACTAGTGAAAAAAATGCGAAGGCCAACGCCAAAATAGCAATCGGTAAACCTTTCATATGCTGCCTCCCACTGAAAAACATTCTCTGGTAGACACCATGCGTAGACGACCGAATCGCAATATTGTTTACACAACCTCTGAGTCGGCTTTCCGTTCAATTGCCCAATATTCAGCGCATCACTGAAGGATATAGGAGCAACCGGTATGCCCGGCCACGGCGGCTAGCCGTGGTTTCTTTTGGCGCTCAACCGACTCGCCTTGTCCCGTTACATAGCGCGTTCTTGTCCGGCGTCTTGATCTGTGGCCCGGGATGTTTAGCGTTTCAGCCATTCCCTTGACGGCGGAGAATGACCTGCCTATTTTACGGCGTGTCATTGAACGAAAATTCGACCCACACGTTGCATCGAGATGTCTTTATGAGCCGAATAATGACCATCCGTAAAGTTCCATCACTAGCTGTTCGCGCATACCTTTTTGTCTTTTTTTTAGCAGTCGTGCCGAGCTTGGCTCAGGCTCAGTCAACTGGCCGGGTCGGTAGACCTCTACGGGTCGCATACCTTAGCACCTCGGCCACGATGGCATCGGTGTGGATGGCCAAAGAGATGGGGGCGTTCGCGAAAGAAGGCTTGGACATCGAGGTCCTGTCAATGTCATCGAGCAGCGCGATTCCGGCTTTGATCGCAAATGAAATCGATGTTGTACAGGTCTCCGCCGCGCCCGTGATCACCGCGTCCCTGCGCGGTATTGACGTGGTGTTCATCGCCGGATTGCTCAATACCATGATCTGGGATTTTTACGCACGCCCGGAAATCAAAACCATCGAACAATTAAAAGGCAAAATTATCGGCACCGACCGGCCGGCTACTCCCGTCGCCTACGGTACTCTCGTCGCGCTGAAGAAAATGGGACTGACGCCGAAAGATGTCCAACTCCGGCCGCTGGGCAGCAGTCCACAAATCGTTGCCGCTTTTTATGCCGGCCAAATTGTCGGAGGCATCGGCTCCCCGCCCGCGAGTTTTCTACTCGAGCGGGCCGGTTTTCACTCCCTCGTCAGTTTGCTCGATGTCCCATACCAGAATGTCGGTCTCGTGGTCAGGCGCGGCCGCATGGAGGAGCTTGGCTCCCGCTTGGTTCCGCTGCTGCGAGCGGTCCGAGCTGGGATTGAGCGCTACTATGCGGACAAGCCGTTTGCCATGAAAGTCATCGGTAAGTATGCCAAGGAAACTGATCCACAAGTCCTCGACCGCAGTTATGAATTTTATCGAAGGGCGGGTTTCCGGCGCGAGCTTGTCACCTCCGAGCCGGGACTTCAGGGTATTTTGGATTTTCTGTCGGAATCAATTCCGGAAGCGAAAACCGCCAAGCCCGCGCAATTTTTTGACGATCGTTTCGTACGCCAAGTGAACAGTGGAAAATAACGAAAGGGTTTCCCAATGGCCCCTCCTTCGACGGTTTTTCGATGACAATCATTGACGCCCAGGTTCACATCTGGCCGCCTGAAACACCAGAGCGATTGTACATCACAGAAGATGCGTCCAAACCCCATCAGCCCATCCCGTTAACACGCGAGCGGCTCTTGGAGGAAATGGCAGCTGCCCAAGTCGATCGAGCGATCCTCGTGCCGCCTTCCTGGGAAGGGTACCGCAACGACTATGCGCTCCAAGCTGCGCAACTTCACCCGAAGCGCTTCGCCGTTATGGGCAAAGTGCCTCTCAACGATCCCGCCAGCAAAAACAAGCTCGCGACTTGGCTCGACCAACCGGGGATGCTCGGCTTTCGCATCAGCTTTCGCCATAGCGGCACCCATTCGTTTCTCGATGACGGCACAGCCGATTGGTTCTGGCGCGACTGCGAACGGTACGATATTCCGGTGATGATCTTCGCGCCATTTTCCGTCGGCAGAATCGGCGCGATTGCCGAGCGCCATCCCGGACTGCGCGTCATCGTCGATCACATGGGACTCAACGTTCAATGGAAAGGTAAGGATCTCGGAGCCGCAGTGGATGTTGTGCTCAGCTTCGCGCCACTCGCTAATGTCGCCGTTAAAGCGTCTTGCCTCCCGTGCTATGTCGATGAGCCGTATCCTTATCCGAGCCTCCATTCGCAGATCCGTCGCGTTATCGAAGCCTTTGGTCCGCAGCGTGTCTTCTGGGGTACCGACCTGTCGCAACTTCCCTGCAGCTATCGCCAAGTCGTCACGCTTTTTACTGAGCACCTCGATTTTCTCTCAAGTGAAGACCTGGAGTGGATCATGGGAAAGGCTATTGCTCAATGGCTCCGTTGGCCGTTGGCAGAAAGACCAACGGATCATTCCGAGCGTCGATGAAGCCCCATCGGCAAGCACCCGTTTTCACAACTATCATTGTCCTAGTAGGGCTATCGTTATCGCTCCTGTCGGCCAAACACCTCGATGCCCAGGAGCGCGTACGCGCGGGCTACAGTGGGATTTCCGGTTATCAGGCGCCGCTCTGGCTTGGCATCGATCTCGGATTATTTAAAAAGTATGGTCTCACTGTCGAGCCGATACTCTTTCGTGGCGGTGCTGAATCCACCCATGCGCTTAGCGGCAACGAGATTCAGTTCGACGTGGTCTCGCCTCAGCCGCATATCGCGGCCGATCTCTCCGGCGCGGATATCATTATCATCGGCACCTATTTCAACAGGCACACGTATAGTTTTGTCGCACGGCCCGGCATCCGCTCGCCGCAAGATCTGCGCGGCAAAAAAGTCGGCGTGCTATCGGTCGTCGGGTTGAATCAAATCGTCGTAGCCACGGCGCTCAGACACTGGGGCATGGATGACCGAAGCGTGACGCTGGTGCGCAGCGGCGGCAGCCGCGACCGCTTCACCGCCCTGCAGAATGGACTGATCGACGCCACCGTGCTTACCGGCGCGTTCGTCGAACGGGCCAAAGCCGCGGGACTCCCGGTGCTGCTCGATCTTGGCGATTTAGAAGATGCTTTTCCAACCGTCAGCATAATGACAACGCGAAGCTTTCAATCGTCAAAACGTTTTGTCGTCAGAAGCTTTTTGCAAGGATTGGGCGAAGCAATGTACGTTTTCAAAAACGATCCGGTTCTAGGTAAAAAAACTCTTTCGAAATGGATGCGCACCCAAGACACGGTTTTGCTCGACAGCGCTTATAAAAGCTATGCGCCGAAAATTTCTCTTCCGCCCTACAGCCAAGTCGCGGGCATTCAGATCGTCGTCGACGATCTGGCGAACACCCGCCCCGACGCTAAAGGCAAAAAAGCGCAGGAGTTCGTCGATGAAGAAATTCTGCGCGAGCTCGACAAGGAAGGTTTTTTTCAGAGGCTACACAAAACCAGATGAATCGCTGGATCGGTTTTCCTGCATTCAAGAAAGGAACTGAGCAATGTGGTACCTCGTGCTTTCCCATTCACTGCCGGAAAAGGAACAGGCCAAGCAAGCCAATTATGAAGATCACCGCCGTTGGCTCGACGATCAGCATCGAGCCGGGCGCTTGCTGTTTTCGGGCCCGACGACGACGGCAAGTATGGTGTTTACGTCATGCTTGCGCGCAGCCTGGATGAAGCCAAACAAATCGCCGGACAGGATCCGCATCATCTTCGGGGAATTCGAAAAATGGAAGTTTTGGAATGGCGCGCGCATCGCGCTTTCCGGCTGAACGGTCCAACCATTGCCGAGACGGAAAAAATGACGCAATCGGAATAATCCGGCCGCGCTCCTGTTTCCGCGAGCATTTTTATTGAGGGAATCGTCGTTAAATCACAAATTAGCTTTTTGGTAAAACCTAGCTCGCCGACATTTCTGCGGAGAGCCACAGCCGTTTTCAGGTCATGGCATGGCTACTAGAGAGTTCCATGGGTAAGGAGCCGCCATGAGCCCTCCTCAGTAGTCACTCGCCGCGTCTTCCCTGGTCAGGCTGATCTTGGTTTTCTTGCCGCGTTGGCTAGCCTCGTATTGCTGCAGCGCCGATCTTGTCTTCTGGCCCATGATGCCATCGAACGGTCCGGGATCGAATCCGGCGTCACGTAAGCGCAACTGAAGAATTCGGATTTCTTCATTTGTCTGGGCAGCAACCGGCGTCGATGTTGGCTTGGGGGCGCCGGCGCTAGCAGACGGTCGGAAGCTCTGTTGGGTGTTAGACCGACTCGCACCGATGAGCGCGCCGGACTTTTGGTTTTCCGAAACCGCGGACAGGAAAGATAGATTATCTGCGAATTCGTTTACCTCGGGACAGGTGTTTTGTACTGCGGTCAAAACGCTTTTTGTTCGCACCCCCAGAATCCCATCCACCGGTCCCGAATCGAATCCGGCGGTGCGCAGCCGTCGCTGAACCAGTTCGATATCTTTTCGAGATACCGGAGATTTGCCATCC
>DATBEY010000026.1:0-9816 GCA_036558765.1 Binatia bacterium
ACGACCGAGCTCACCTCGGCGCAGGCCAAGTTCGAGATGCGAAACTGGGATGAAGTTTCGCTGCCGGCGATCATGCGCCGGCTGGCGGAATTGAGCCGCGGTGTGGGCTGCGTTATTTTCGGCAACAACGCTGGTCAGGGATTGCCGCTGGCGCAAAGCCTTGCGCCGAGTTTGATCAGCGAGCGCGCCGCGATTATCTACGCCCAGAGCCTTCCCGAGCGGAGCGCCTACGAGCACTTCGGCTACCGGACATTTCTCAGACGGAGCGAGACGGCATCACGATTGCTCGCTCTCGCCAAAAGAGCCGCCAAGCCGTTGTCACTCTGCTTCGTGAACATAATCCAGCACAACCAGCACAACTATCACGACCCATAAGTCCGCCGCTCTCCGTCGGACCGACGCAAGATCTTGATTGCACGCACAGGCAACAACAGGCATCAGGCAATAGTATGGAAAAACGATGCCGCGAGCGAACCGCTATTTTCTCCTTGGTCATGTTTTCTGTCACCCAGGTGTTCTATCGGCAGAACACTTGAACGGGGAGGGAAAAAGGTGTCAGGAAGCCTTTGTATATTTGCGCGGTTTATTGGAATGAAAACCATGAAAGTGGAGACACATTGCCCGGTCCGACCCCGATGAAATTTTTGTTCAAACTAGCGACCGACTAATGCAAAAGCAAGAAACCTCCGCATCTGACGCGCTGGATTGATTCGCGCCGACTCAACACGTATAAAGCACGAAAAATCAATCAGGAGATTTACAATGCTGAACGGTTTTCGAGTTTGCGATGCCGACGCTCACGCGATCATGAGCCCCGCCATGTGGCAGGACCTGCCGGAGGATTTCATCCGCCGCCGGCCGCGCGCTGTGCGGATCGTCGACGATAAGGATTTAGGGCGTTGGAACACCGGGTGGCTGATCGAGGGGCGGATGGAGCCCCACGTCTTCGGCCCGGGCTCCCACGCCGCGAACACGCCGGGCATTGTCATGGACGAACTAGGCACGCGCAGCAACGTCGATAAGGCCCACGGCGCGATCCCGATCGGTTGCCTGGATCTGTCCAATCCCGCGGAGCGCCTGGCAACCCTCGACAAGCTCGGTATCGACGTGCAGTTTTTGATGCCCAGCACGCTGTACGCCAACATCACAGAAGAGCCGTCCTATGAAGCCGCACTCTATCGCACCTATAACCGCTATATGGGAAAGCAATGCCGGGCCCATTCGGACAGGCTCCGTTGGGCGGGCCTTCTTCCCATGCGCGACGCGCGCCAAGGATGCGAAGCCATCGCAGAAATGCAAAAGCTCGGCGCCGCTGCTGCGGTGGTCTACGGCACCGTAGGCAACCGCATGCTCAGCCATTCGAGCTTTACACCGGTTTGGGACGAGTTCGCGCGATCGGGCCTGCCGCTCTGCGTCCACATGGGATCGAGCTACGCGGCGCTCAGCGAGCTTTGCGAGAATATTCTCGACTCGAACATGATCAGTAAAGCCCTGCCGGCCAATTTGGCTTTCGTTGCCATCGTCGGTCACGGCATGCTCGATCGCTATTCAAACCTGAAAGTCGGCTTTCTGGAGTTCGGCGCTGAATGGATCTTTTATATGTCCGGTCGACTGAAGCATTACGCTGTGCTCAACAAGCGGCGCATGCCAACTAGCAAGGGGCTTCTGGCTCGCGATGTGGACGATTATTTCAAATCCGGCCGTATTTACGTCGCCGCAGAAGCGGACGACGCCATGATGGCCCACGAGATGGAGCTCTTGGGCGAGGATCAAATCCTGTTCTCGTCGGATTTTCCCCACGACGAGGGACGCGGCGATGCTATGAGGGAAATTCTCGAACGCCATGATCTTTCGGAGGTCCAGAAACGCAAGGTTCTGTGCGACAATACCGTGCGGTTTTTTGGCGCCGCGTAAGTAAAAGGACGTTTACTGTGAAGCTTAAACTTTTGCTCTTTCTTACCACAGCCGTCGCGGCCATTCTCTTCGCTTACACGCCCGCAAACGCCAAGCCGATCCGCATCGCGATCCCGGGCTATAATATCACCCAGATCGCGTTTTTCGTCGCCAAAGAGCGGGGGTTTTTCAAGGACGAAGGCTTGGACGTAGAGCTTGTTCAAATGACCGGCACCCTCGCCAATGTCGCGCTCATGTCCGGCGAAGTCCCCTTCACGAGCGTGCCCACCGCGGCCATGACCGCGAACCTCCGCGGCGCCAATTTGCGGGTGCTCTTTACCACCTTTGAACGGCCGCTGTTCTGGCTCTATAGCCGGCCGCAGATCCGCGAAGTGAAGGACTTAAAGAATAGAAAGGTCGGCGTCGGCGGCTTGAACCAAGCGAGTTACACGCTGCTCCGCGATCTGCTGAGCACCTACGGCCTCGAGCCGGGCAAAGATTATACGCTGATTCAGGCCGGCGACAGCGCGCCACGTTTCATGGCGCTGACCACCGGCTTCATCGATGCGACACTGATGCCGCTGCCGTGGAACTTCTCCGCCCAGGAAGCCGGTATGCACGAGCTCGTGGCGCTTTCCAAGTCGGAGGTGATCGCGCCCACGGGCAGCATCGTGGTGCGCGAGGAGATGCTGCGCAACGAACCGCAATTGGCCGAGCAGTTCACCCGGGCGACGTTAAAAGGGTTGCGCTATTCCATCGAAAGGCGCGCCGGAGCCATCGCTTCATTGACTCAAAGTCTAAAAATCAAGGACGACTTGGCCGCCAAGGGGTATGACGCCGCTCGGCCCGCGTTGACCACAGATGGGACCATGAGCGAAGCATCCCAGCGCAAGGCCTTGAACGTAGTGCTGAAGGGCCTCGGCTCAAAAGAGTCGCCGCCGCTGGACCGGTTCTTTAATTTCGCTGTGGCCAAAAAGGCCGCCGCGGATTTGCAGGCGAGAGGCTGGATGCCGTAAATCGATTGGTTGTTAAGGCGACGACGGGCGGTCGCCCTGTTGTTCATCCTTTGTTCATCCTTCAAAAATCATCGTTAAATAACCCGTTCCGTTGCTGCCCTGATAGCAAAGCGAATTGCCCCGGACATTTTTTCCCAAGGCGCCGCGCATCATATAAAGATGCCCCGCCCGTCCCTCGGGGTTCCAAGCTTCGAAGTCCTCGTCGTTCATATCGAGCAGCCGACCGTGCTGACCCTTTTCGAGCCATTCCTGGGCCAGCCGATCGAAGCGCTCTCCGACGGGCACGACATATTCGGGCGGCTTGGAAAAGTCGAAGGTATGCGACAGGCCACCGCTGGCAACGAAAAACGCTTTGCGTCCGAGTTGCCGCACCGCGTCGCCTATGATCTCGCCGAATCGCCGATGCGCTTCGCGCGGACCGCGCCACCAGATTGAGCACGGCACCAGGCGAGTCCGCCGCTCGCCGCACAAGAGATGTCCCGGTACCCAAACCGCATGTTCCTGGGCCACCCGGTGGAGTCGCCTGACCGGCAGGCTCGCCCGACGTCCCAAGTCACCGATTAGGGCTGCCAGTTCGGGGTCGCCGGGAAAACTGAAAAGCTGCGGCTCGATACCTTGATAGGAGGCATCGCAGCCATCCCCGTGCTCCGCGCCGTCATCGACAAAGAACCCATCGCGCGGCATCCAATGGGTCGATGCCAACACAATGACATCGGGCTTGGTCTCGTCGAGCCGCTGTCTAACACGGTCGATGGCAGCCAGAGATTTGTTGCGATGATCGGCGGGTCGATGGCGCGCTTCATACATGGGAATGGTATGCGGTAGCAAAGCGGCGCCGGTAAACGCACCAAGGCTTGGCCCCTCCTTGATCGAGACCGGTTCAGGTTCGGCACCGCAGAATTCTTTGCTGCACCAAGCGGCAAAATCTTTTGCAGCCTGATGCGGTTCCGCGACAGACTCGACATCCAGAGAGATTACCCGGATCACCGAAACTTTGTCCCGGCTCAACTCACCTGATGGCTCATCCGGTTCAAGCGCTGTCGTATACACACAATCATATTTCCGGGTGATAACGGCGCCGTTTTCCTCACGGCTGATCGTGCGCGGATAACCCAGCACTTCGATATCGATGACGACTGCCGCACGATCGCGGTAGCGCGCCAGACCGGGAGTCCAGAGATCCGTCAGCCGCACCAGCGTGCCCCGTTCGTACATATCATCTATGGTTCGGTAATCCATCTGAAGTTCTCCTACACTGCCGCTCGTGGCAATTTGCGACGGATCGGCTAGCCTTTTTGCGCCATCGACATCTCCTCGACGACCGTCGGCAGATGCGCTGAAACAATCGCCGGCAATCCTTGGCGGACGCACTCGAGGCCACGCCGTAAAGCCTGACCCAACCGCTCGGGGTCGCTGACGGTCTCTCCATAGCCGCCCACGGATTCAGCCAATTTACCAAAATCCGGAGCAGGATCGAGAAGTCCGCCTTCGTAATTTCCCATCGCCTGCGCCACACCCCGAGGGTAAGCGCGCTTTAACCCCGAAGTACCGGTGCTGTAGGAACGGTTGGTGAAAATCACCGTGAGGAAAGCGGCCTTGTAATGCGCTGCGCTCCAGAGCGCTGGCAAAGGAGTTCCGAACATAAAGAAGCCATCTCCGGTGACAAGGATAACGTCGCTATCCGGGCTGGCGAGTTTGGCGCCAAAGGCAGCGCCGCTTCCCCAGCCGCCAGAGGAACCACCGCCGCCGAAGTATGTGTTCGGCAGATCGCGCCCATGATATTCCTGGACGTAGCCGGAGTTGCTCAGAGCCTCGTCAAGAATAATGCTGTTCGGCTCGAGAATTTTGCCCAATTGATAGGCCACCCAGCGCGGGTGCATCGGCCGGCGTTGCCCGGCGCGCTGGGCCATTTTCTCCGCTTCGCGAGCCATCTCGCGCTTGCGCGTTTCCAGCCGTGCTCTGCGATCGGAGATGCGGTTTATGTCCGTGCGCGTGAGCATCTGCGTCGCGGCGTCGTGAATTGCCCGGAGCGCAGTCACGGCGGGCACTGGCAACCAGAGATCCGCATGGTACTCCATCGTCTTGTAGCGTGACTGCACGGGGTCGACGTCGATCCAGGCTATCTTCGCCTCGGCGCTGGGGGAATCCATCGGCGGCATGAAGGGTATCGGATTCTCGATCACCAGGAGCACGTCGGCATCCTTGGACTCGGGCCCAGTGCCGTAAAGCGGATGGGTCGTCGGGAAATTCAAACGATCGACGCGGTCGGTGTCCATCACCGGCAACGCAAGCAGTTCGGCGAGTCGAATCAATTCGGCGACAGATTCGGGATTGCGGCCCGCCTTACTGCCAAAAATGCACGGGTTTTCGGACTTGACGAGCCATTCCGCGATGCGCCGCGCGTCGGTGGCATCCGGCCACGCAGGGCGCGCGATCCCCAGCTCATCTCGGGTCGGAAACCGGATCTTCTTGGGAAGCTGCAACATCGCGGTCTCGCGCGGTATAGCCAAATAAACAGGTCCTTGGGGCTCGCTCATCGCGACCTGCAGTAGGCGGCTGACGATTAAACCCGGATTGTCCTGATGCTCGAGGCGGTGATCGAGCTTGGTGTATTGTCTGACGATCTCTCCCTGATCGCGCGGCTCTTGCACCCATTGCACCGGGCGGTTGCGGGCGCCCATCATCGAACCGGGGTATGCGCGCGGACCGGTTCCCGCGGTGATCAAAACCGGGTAACCGCCACGCCACGCGCTGTGCAGCGCCGCGCCATAGTTTAAGGTGCCGACGTCGACATGCGCCGCACTGACCGATGGCTGGCCGGAAATCATCGTGCAACCGAGCGCGGAATTGAGAGCCACTCCTTCGTGCGGCACGGTAATTAACTTCGGAGTCGGCCAGCCGCGCACCTGGGCCTTGGCCACACTCTCTTGATAAAAAGCGATTTCGGCGCCGGAGACGAAAAAAATATGTTCCACGCCGCCGAGTTTCATCGACGTAATGAGAGCGTCCGACCATTCCTCGGCGTCGTATTCCTTCCAGCGCGGATCAAAAGCTACGGTTTGTCCCTCCAACATTGTCCTTGTTCTCCTATCCGGTGTATCGCGGATGGTGAGTTGAGTCGCTAGACGGGAACTCAAGGAACCGGCACTCCTCACCTGGCCGAGTCAATGCGACCACAGGATAATTTCGAAGTCAACGCTAGTCGGTTTCATCAGCGACGCGGCCCGCGATAAGAACGTTGGATGCCCAAGCCAATCGCCACTTTCGGTGCGGTCACTTTTGGCATCACACGCTGCTGTCATCAGAAAAAATTCTTCTCAAGTTTGCGCTCGACCGAGGTGCTATTTGCATTGAGTGTTCAACGCAAAGCAATGGTACGGCGTGGGTGTCCTGACTATAGTGACGCAGAGGACGCGCATCTCTTTGCCGATACACATATCAAGCGCATGGAGTTCGGTTGGTTGTTCTTGCAATACTGCGACACGAAATGATACCAGCGGATAATACAAGTCCTAAGAAAAGACAAAACCTTGTGAGTCGAGGATCGGATGTCGAACAGAAACATCCCTTTAATCGTTTATTTCTTGATTTTGATTATTTAGTTTGCGCCGGCCATTGAGAGCGCTGAAACGAAGGTGGTCATCTCTTTTCCGGCGCGGAGTTATTCTACGCTCCCCTTCAGATAGCTCTGGTCAAAGGGTTTTTTAAAGACGAAGGCATCGAGAAAACCTGCAGAGTTTGGAAAACCAATCGAAGCTGGAGCCGCTTTTTGAGCTCCTTCACGGCGGCCGTTTGGCAGACTCAACATAGGAAATTTACCAGGCTGCTAACACGGCAGAAATGGCGACATATTTCCTTCTGATGACCCTCCGTTGACCGGAGATAAAGCTAAGAATTTATAATGGCTGGATTAGTATGTTGTGTCCAAAGTTCAATTAAGAAATTCATGACATTCTTTTGGGAGGCATATGGCACTGCTTTTTCACTCTGATGACGTGGATGAATTTCTGCCTCTCAACGAGGCTGTGAAGGTTGCCGAGGACGCGCTGCGCAATATTCCGGGACGCCAGGGAGTTAACGCGCCCCGGAAGCGGCTGAATCTGCACCGGCAATTCGCCGAAGCCAGCTTTGACACCGTGCTCAACGTCTATGCGGGCGGATCGGCCAGCTACGGAGCGATCGGCGCGCAAGTGGCGCTACAGCGCAAAACTATCGAAGGCGATGTGCAAAAGATCCCGCCCTACAATCCCGATCAAACGGAGCTGGCCCAGGTCTACGACGTCGATACCGGCTCATTGCTGGCCATCATGGTACACCGGCCGCGCCATGTGAAAGGAATGGCGGACTTGCGAACGCCGGCCACAAGCCTGGTGGCACTCGATCAACTGGCGCGCAAGGAGGCGCGCCGCGTCGGTATTTACGGCTCGGGCCACCAGGCGGTTTCGACCTTCATGGGGCTTACGGAAATGCGCCCGATTGATAAGGCAAAAGTTTACAGCCCGACGAAAGCACATCGCGAAGAGTTTGCGAAGGTGATGACGGAGCGAACTGGGGTGACGGTGGAGGCTGTGAGCGAACCGAAGGCCGCGGCCAAGGACGTAGACATCATCTTATGCATGACCAATACCATTGTGCCCGTCATCGACGGCTCGTGGCTGGAGGAAGGGCAGTACATCATTTCGGTCATCGGCAGCAACATCGAACTAGTCAAAAGTGGCGCTCTCGATAAACCGCGGCGCGAAATTGACGACGGCACGCTACGGCGCTGCAGCTTTATTGTGGCGCTCTCGAAGGAGCAAGCGATCGACTCGCAGCAAGGCGACATTTACTGGCCGGTGCAAAACGGCGTAATCGGTTGGAATAAAGTCGTCGAGGTCGCCGACATTCTGACCGGCCGGGCCCCCGGTAGAACCGACGATAAGGAAATTATTTTGTACAAAAACCAGGGCGGCCAAGGGATCATCGACATCGCTTTGGCCACACGACTCTACCAGCTTGCGCGGGAAAAAGGCTGCGGCACCCAGCTGCCGATTCGCCCTCGCCCGGCACACGCGGGGACGGGATGGAGGGATTCGTTTTGACCGAATTCGCTTTGTATGTGCGGCTTATCGCTTTTTTTGCGTTTTGCCTCCCTTTTGCTCCGGTGTCACTGCAAGCTGAACCGGTGCGCATTTCTTATTCGGCGATTTCCTGGTTGATGACGCCGGTGTGGATGGCGGAAGAGCTGGGTCTGTTCAAGAAGCATAATCTCGAAGCCCAGCTCATTTACATTCCGTCCAGCGCCACCAGCGTGCAGGCGCTCTTGGGCGGCAGCGTGGACGTGATCACGCCGGGCAGTAGCGGCGTAGTCATCGCGGCAGCGCGTGGGGTGCCGGTGGTGGCAGTCGCGGCTTCGACACGGCGCGCCCCGTTTACGCTTTTTACGCAGCCGGAGATCACCAAACCCGAAGAACTAAAAGGCAAGGTCACCGGAGTCACGCGCTTTAACTCGACCACGCATATGCTGACTATTCTGATCCTGCGCAAGCTCCATTTGGAGAACTTTGTCTCCGTGCGCCAGATGGGCGATGTGCCCGCTATGCATAATGCTTTCGAGCAAAAGCTCATCGCCGGTATGGTCAGTTCCTATGGTCCCAAAGCGCGCCACCGAGCGCTCACGGACGCCGTTGCGCTAGATATTCCGTATGCCGGGAGCATGATGACGGTGACCCGGAGTTTTCTCCAGGAACGGCGCGACACGGTGGAGCGGGTGTTGCGCGCCTACGTGGAAGGGATGGCCGCGTTTCTCGGCCACAAAGAACACGCCAAAGACGTTTTGGCGAAATACATGCGGCGTAGCCAGCCGGAATTCCTCGAGGAGACATTTGACACCGCTTCAAAGTACCTCGAGCCGATTCCGCGCGTGGATCCGCGCATCGTGCCGGCGATTCTCGACTTTGCAGGTATGAAAGAAGTCAATGCCGACGACGTGGCCGCGCGCGTGATCGATAACAGCGTGCTTGATAGATTGCAAAGAGAAGGCTTTTTCGAAAACCTGTTCGGCAAGAAAAAGTGAGCGTTGCCCTGGAGTGCGCTTCGCGTTTTTAATTCAATTCTGTTTCATGAAGATTGCATTAAACAGCTTGATGTACCTGCCGTAATTTTCGAAATACTCCGGATTTGGATTGTGCTTTGGGTCGCCCATTAGCAGGCAGGTCAAGAGGCGCAGACATTCCTGTGAGAATTTTTTTCTTATTCTCTGTTTCAACCCTCGCGGAATGTGTGATCTCTGATTTACGCGCCCCTGTTTTCAGTCGTTGGTGTCGGATCCCATAGAGCCCCCTCGAAGTGCGAATTGCGCTTCGCGTCAGACTTCGGCAACTTGACTATTTTGCAGCCAGCATCAGGACCCTTCTTTAAACAATACATGTCGCGCAAGAAGGAGTCAGTTCACCCGCAGCGAGTCGGACGGAAGCGGTTGACCGAACACTTGACCTAAAGGAATACAGATGACCGGACAAAGCGGTGGTCTTCGTATACTTCCTTTTCTGGATTCCGCGGAGATGGCCGCTGTGCGCCGCAGGGAGTTGGATATTCCGCGAGACGTTGCTATTGCCTCGGTAGATCTGCCGTGGAAGCTGCAGAGAAAGGATATTATTTCACGGCGGGCGGTGAGGACGTCGATTGGAAAAATCTCGTTGACGCCGCTCGCATGGCAAAGCAGAGCATTGCTCCAGATGTGTCATTGACAACTTTCGAACGTAACGCATTCCCCGAAACCAGAGTCCAGGCGTGGACTTTTCTTGCGCTTCGGAGTAATCGGGCTTCTATGCCGAGGAGCGAACACCGCACCAGATTAGGATTCCATTTTGAGCCGGCGAAAGGGCGCGCCGCAAAGGCTCGATTCAGCTTAATTGTTCTAGCGCTG
>DATBEY010000027.1:0-2699 GCA_036558765.1 Binatia bacterium
GCTGATCGGAGATGGCGCATTTCACTATAATGCGGTGCCATCATGTTTAGGTGTCGCGGAGGAATACGGCTTGCCGATCCATGCAGTGGTGTTCAACAACGGACGTTATCTATCGATGGAGACCAGCTTGATCAAATATTTCCCAGCCGGCGCGGCGAAACAAACCGGCGTTCATTTCGGCGCCAACATCGCGCCCAGACCCGATTACCAGTTCTATGGCAAAGCGCACGGGGGTTACGGTTATCGTGTCAACGAGCCGGGGCAGATCAAATCTGCCGTGGAAAATGCTCTCAGGCATGAAGCCGAACGCAAGCTCACGGTGATTGATTTGGTTTTAAGCGATTTCAATCCCCGCTAGCGTCGCGTATCAGAGTTCGCTCAGTTTACGTCGAATTGTTTTCCTCCATCCATCCGCGAACTAACCGCTCTTTAAAAAAGAGGGGTAGAAGAGAACTTTCTGAGGTGCTCGCTCATTTTACGTCGCCAAGCAAATCCGCCTTCAATCCGCCTTTGTCAAAGGGGGACGAAATTAAATCCAATACCGGCGCGTATTTTGAAGAAGACTAGACTGAAGAAGAGAATTGGTTTTCAATCCGCTCGTCATTGGCAAACCATTGAACTATTTCCTCGACCAACTGATCACGATGCCCCAAATCACCAGGATCACGCCGACTGCCGCCAACGTCAAACCGACGAATGGAACAACGATCGCAAGGCCCAAACCCAAAGCCGCCAACAAAATCCCGGCAGCCAATGGATTGCTCCGGGTGCGCGGCGCTGTCATTTCCGCGGCTCCGGCTTCCTCTGCGATCGTTACGATCTCTTGGTGAAGGAGAGTTTCCGCCAGTTCTTTTAAGCCTGCACGCCGCGCGGGCTCCGCATTCCGGATCACGCGGCCGATATCGCCCACGAGCTTTTCGACTTGCTCTTCGGTTCTAAGCTCGAATTCGTTTTGGCGGCCTGAAGGAGTGGCGGTTTCCATAAAATTGCCTCTGCATTGCGCGCTTTCCGCAAATACCCGGGCCAGGCGATCCTAGTCCGTAACTTCTGAATTGCCAACATGGGATGCGGTCGGAGGAAATTTGGTACCGGGCAATTCTCCAAAGCATCCCAATCGTGGACGACCCATTTTTCTGACTATTTATTTATGAACGATCGCTCGCCGCTCGTCTTCGCATTCTTCAGCGGACGGCAAATCATTGGTAATCAAGCGGGCAGCCCGGTTGCGGCTCATGTAGTACCAACCCCACTGAATCAGCACGAGGAGTTTATTCTCGAACTCGATCAAATTGCTCAAATGAATGAACAACCATGCGAGCCAAGCAAGGAACCCCGAAAAGCGAAAGCGCCCCATCTCCGCCACGGCGGACCCTCTGCCGACGATCGCCATGGAGCCGTGATCGTGGTAGCGAAACGGCGGGATGGTTTGATTTTTTAATCTCGCGGCAATCACTTGAGCGACATACCGGCCTTCCTGAATCGCCACAGGCGCAAGGCCCGGAAGAGGTTTTCCCGTCTGGTGTGAGTAGTTGGCCAGATC
The DNA here is from genome assembly GCA_036558765.1 of Binatia bacterium. GTDB lineage: Bacteria > Desulfobacterota > Binatia > UBA9968 > UBA9968 > DP-20. The sequence continues at coordinate 1,541 of DATBEY010000027.1, forward strand.
ACCAATCACAAAGATTTCCGGATGCCCTTTCACCGTGAGATCCGGTTCGACCTCCACTCGACCGCTACGATCGATTTTAGCGCCGGTTTTGCTGGCGATGAGTTGACCGTGCGGCGACGGCTTCACCCCCGCCGCCCAGATCACCGTATGACAAGCGATGCGCTCGGGAGTGTTCCCATGCTTGACGATCACAAATTCGGCGCCGACGTCAGTGACCGTCGCGTTTCGGAGAATTGTAACACCGAGCGCTTGAAGCGTCGTTGCCGCCTTTTCCGACAATGTTGGATCGAAGCTCGGAATAATCCGCTCGCCGCCTTCGATTAGCAGGATCGTCGTCGTCGACGGATCGATATTACGAAAGTCGTTTTTGAGCGTATCGTGGGCAATTTCACCGAGAGTGCCCGCTAACTCGACTCCCGTCGGGCCGCCGCCGACAATTGCGAAGGTAAGCAAAGCTTTACGCTTGGCAGGATCATCTTCTCGTTCCGCGGCTTCGAACGCCTTGAAGATTCTCCGGCGGATTTCTGTGGCATCTTCGACTGTCTTGAGGCCCGGCGCATAGGCGGCCCAACGATCATTGCCGAAATAATGCGTGCTCGATCCGGTCGCGAGAACCAGGATGTCGTATTGAATCTCGCCGTCGTTGAGCAACACGCGGTGCTTCTCAACATCGAAATCTTTGGCCTGGCCCAACAGAACGCTGGCATTTTTTTGCTGTCTGAGAGTGGCACGAAGCGTTGAAGCGATGTTTGCGGGAGACAACCACCCGGTGGCGACCTGATAGAGCAAGGGTTGGAAGAGATGAAAGTTCCGTTGGTCAACTAACGTGAGCCGAACCGGAACGCTCTTTAATGACTGCGCGGTGGAGAGGCCGCCAAAACCACCGCCGATAATAACGACATGGTCCATACGGGATAGGAGGGCGCATCCGCAGCGCTCTGACGAACGCTGTAAATGTCCCAGAGAATTGCCGCAAAGCACGGCACCCAAAACAAAATCCCCCTCCATCTCCCTTCGAAAAGGAAGATATTGGGGGATTTGGATCACAGCATTTTTTCGATTCCCGCGACAGGGCGCGCAGCGTGTGGTTAACGAAGCAGGGGTGCCCTTGCGCTTTACGCTGTGATGCAGGCTAGATCTGCGTCAGCTATGCAGCTTG
>DATBEY010000028.1:0-2235 GCA_036558765.1 Binatia bacterium
GCTGATCGGAATTTCATAAGAGTCATGGAGAGCAATTAGCGATAGATCTTCGCACATATTGACCGACTGAAGCGTCGGTAACTTTTGCGCGCGGCTCGTTCTCCGGCCATTCCATGACGACATTGCCACGGACCAAGGTCAGTACCGGCCACCCCGTTACGTCCCAGCCTTCATAGATCGACCATGGTGTGATCGTGTGCAGAAGCTGCTTGGTGATTGTCGCGCGCCGTTTCAAATCGACAACGATCAGATCGGCATCGGCGCCGGGAACGATCACGCCTTTCCGCGGGTAAAGCCCGAAAATACGCGCGGGATTTTCGCTCGCGACCTGCGCCAGCCTTTCGATCGAGATGCGGCCCTTGTTCACTCCTTCGCTCAGCATCATCGGCAACATGCCCTCGACCCGCGAAGGAAAGCCGCTGATCGTCGTCCAAACATTGCCGGTTTCCATCGATTCGCGACTTCGGGTGTGGGCGACATGATCGCTGCCGATGCAGTCGATGGCGCCTGATGCGAGCGCGCGCCAAAGCGTTTCATGCGTAGAGCGATCTCGTAGCGGCACGTTGATCTTCCAGGCGTCCTTGTGCAGTACCAGATAATGGGTGCCGATTTCGCTGTAAAGGGTCAGGCCCTCGGCTCTGGCTTTCTCGATCTCTGCAAATGTTTCCGCGGTTGTGGCGTGAACGATATAAATCGGACAACCCGCGATGCGGGCATAGTAAAGATAGGTTCTCGCGTGTCCGGCTTCGGTGAATGCCGGCGAGCGATCGTCCCACGCTCCCATGTCCGTCCGTCCGGCGGCCACCAGACGTTCTTGAAGGACGCGAGCGATTTCCCAATTTTCGCAATGCAGCAAAGCAATCGCCGGTGCGCCGAGATTCGCCACGGCGGCAAAAACGTTGTAGATGCTACCGTCATCGAACGAGTAAGCCGGCCAGGAAGATTTCCACGGCCCTTGCATCTGCAGATGCAGTTTGAAGGAGCTGATTCCATGTTCTCTGGCGAGGTAAGGGATCTCGGCGACATGCTCGTCGGTGCCGAGAATCGGTGTCAGGAAATAGTCGATCGCCGCGCTGCGCGATGCCTCATAATAAAACGGCATCGCTCGAGTAAATGACGGAATATCCGCCGGTCCCTTGACCTTGTCCGCGCCGCCGGTAATTGCCAGGCTCACCAACTGCATTCCCCAGGTGGTAACCCCGGCCGCTGCGGCGGCCCTCGTTTCGGACTGAAAGTCATCGGCGAGCGGCCGATGGCTTCCTAGATGGCACTCCGGGTCGATGGCGCCGGGCAGCAGATATCTGCCGGCGAGATCGATTTCGCGCTCCGCAGAGGGCAAAAACGCATCCCTACCAATGGCGGCGATTTTGCCGTCGACGATCGCAGCGCCGCCTTCGAGGGTGCCTCCGGGGGTCACGACCAGACCATTCTTAAAAACAATATCCGCGCCTTTCGCAGCCATTTTCGTATCCCAGCTCGGTTTGTGACTTACTTTCTCGCCTCAGCCAAATAACTCAAATCGATGGCGCCATCGATCGGCGGAGGGGGCTTTGGCAGGCCGAAGTCTTTCCAGCTCTCCGCAACCTTGCGCGCGCCCTGCACATCGACACCGCCGTCGCGCGGAATCGTCTTTTTGGTTTTTATATAAAGCGCGTAGGTTTTTTCCGCTTCCTCTTTATCCGACTTCGTGCGCTCGGCGAGCGCGCGAACCGCAGCGTCTTTGTTTTTCGGATCGTAGAAGAACTCGCAAGCTTTTAAATAGGCGCGCAGAAAACGCACCACGAGCGGGCGGTTCTTTTGCACCCAGTCGCGCCGCGCGCCTGTGATCGTATACTGGAAGTTGTCGACGTAGTCGGTTGAGAGGCCCAGCGAGTTGAACCCGGACGACAGTGCGATGAAATCCGACGGTTGGTTGACCAACGCGCCTGCCACTCCGCCGTTCTGCACCGCCGCGAGACGCTGGGGCGCACCACCGAGACCGATCAACTCGTAATCAGCGGGTGTCAGGCCGTTGGCGGCCAACATGCGCACGAAAATATAATTCAGCGGGTCGGTCGGTCCCGTTACCGCCAGTCGTTTTCCCTTCAGGTCAGCGTAGCTCTTGATGGACGGATGAACGATCAAGGTATAGATCGGCACGGTCGAGTCCCCGGCAATGACGACGAGATCGGCTCCCGCCGAATTGGCGCCGAGCAGATTCACCAGATTCATCTGAGCGATATCCGTCGAACCGCC
>DATBEY010000029.1:0-24467 GCA_036558765.1 Binatia bacterium
ACCCAGAAGTTCATCGCGGAACTGGTCCAGCGAATCACGTTGTAGCCCTGTTGGCTCTTTGTCGTTTGAGCGAGTTGTCGACCATCGCTTGCGGGCCACACAAACACGTTGATGATATGTTTGTCGTGCCTATAGATCAGCGCTGCAACAGGCCTGTTATTCAAATAATCGAGGCGGCCGCCGATCAAAGGAAAGCCTTCATTTGCCGGATCAGCCACCGGCGGCGAAAAATCCAGCTTGCCATTGAACCATGGTTTCACCGTATGTTCGTCTGTCGAAGGCACGTCGGCCAGGTGATTGAGCATCAATGAGCGAATGTGACTGGCAACCACTTCCTGGGTCAAAAGCTCGTCCGACGACCGTCCGGCAAAATACGGCACAATCATCAAGACGACCAGCGCCGCGATCGCCAAGGGTGCTGCCATTTTAAACCACGATCCAGAAAACCACCCCGTCGGCGCTTCTGCTTTGGCAGCTTTGCGGAGCGAGCGCTGAATCCGTTTTTCCAGTTGCTGAGGGGCTTTGAAGTAAAGCGATTCTGTTTTCAGGCTCTGGCGAATCATTTGACGATCACCGTAATTCTGCGCACAGGCCGCGCAGCCCTGCAGATGTTCTTCGATCTCCAGGTTGCGCATCGGATCGAGCTCCTGATCGAGATAAATATCCAGTAAGCTCTGTGCGTGACTGCAATCCATGCTAGGGCTTCTCCTTCAGCCGTGAGCAGAGAATCCTCTTTAATTTGCCGCGTGCTCGCGCGAGGCGCGACATCACCGTCCCGAGAGGCGCCTTGATTACTTCGGCAATTTGTTTATAGGGCATTTCTTCAAGATCACGCAGAACGATGACTTCGCGAAACTCGTCCGGCAATTCTTCCAATGACTCCCTGATCATTTCCACATCGCCGCTTTTGAGCGCCAATGCCGATGGATTCATCGCGTCCTCGTCAACGCTGTGGATCTCTTCATCGAACGAGGTTGCGTTTCGGTTCCGGCGGTTTTGCTCGAGCCAGGTGTAGCAGGTATTACGCACCGTGGTGAGCAACCAAGCGCGCGCATCCAAGCCGTGAAAGCCGTCGAAAAATTTAAATGCCCGCAAGTAGGCCTCTTGAACGATGTCCTGCGCGTCATCTTCATTCCGTGTCAACCACCGCGCCAAATTATAGGCCGCATTCATATGTGGCATCATGGCCTGTTCGAACCGCTGCAGTTTATCTTTTCCTCCTAACGTCAAGACCGCTCCTCGCGCAATTTTATTCCCTACACCACAGCTGGAGTCAGAAAGATCGCATCGTTCGCCGCGAAGTGTATTAGTCCGATCGTGGGGAGTCAATGAAAGCGCCAACGGGCGCACGCGCTCCGAACTCGCCGTGCGCATCTTTGCAGTTTGTGACTTGGTCATGCCATCTCTGCCCGGGTTTCTCACGTGAAGGACTGGATGTTGAGCGAAAAAATTCCCCAGCAATCGAAATAAAAACAATTTCGTGCGCAAGGAATTTCATCGCGCGATTTCGGTCTAGCGGGGCAAAAGGCCGAGCGACGGCCGGAAAGGAAGGCAAAACAATGAAGAGCGCAAAAATGCTTTTACTCGGAGGCTGCTTGATCGCGGCGCTAATGCCGCGGACATCATCGGCCGCTTCGGCGAGCATCGTCTCCAAGGACGCTTTCGCCGACGGCAGCTACTGCCACATGAAGTACCCAGCGATTCTCGAACAAACGTTGGCTAGCGCGCAGCCGGTTCTGAAGGATGCGAGCTCCGGTGACATCATCGACTTCTACGGGCCGTGCAGTCACGATCCGCTCGGGAAAGATGAAGTCCATGAACAGTTGCTTCATCTGCAGCATCGTCGAGCCCGCGATTACATGAACTGAGTTGGCCATTTGAATCACGAGGGGAGAGAGCTATCACTTCTCCCCCTGTGATTGCCATCAACCGCAAAAGCTCTGACTCAACGGCTGAAACATATGGCGTCAATACATAAAAATTTTTTCGACGGGAATTTTTTCCGCTTCTCTCCCGTCAAGCAGAATAGAAATCGCAAGGAGGTGAACGCAATGAACAAGAGAGAATTTGCTATCGGTCTGGCCCTCATCGTCGGAGTAATCGGATTAGGGAGGCCGGCAGGCGCGCAGGACGTGATTTCGAAAGAGGTGGCGATGGAAGGCAGCTATTGCCATAGGAAATTCCCAGCCATCGACGAGGACACATTGAGCAGCTCGACTCCGAGCTTGAACAATTCCGGCGATCTCATCGACTTCTACGGCGCATGCGATCGTAATCCGCTGGGCAATGATGAAGTTCTGTCCCAGAGATTGCAGTCGCAGCATAGGTTCGAGTCCGAGTATGCGGACTGAGAATTGGCGACAATCTGGCGGGGGCGACACTTGCCGCCCCTGCCAATGCCTTTCGGTGCCGCTGAACAGTACGTCCGACAAAAAATCTGATCAACAACACTCCTACATAGAAGGAACCGAGCCATGAGATTTATCAAGAATTCTGCAATCGCGACCTGTATGGCAGCGCTGGCGGGTGCTACGGCTCTTGCGAAAGAAGCGCCGCCGTTTGCACAGGTCTCGCTCTCCATCGATGGGGCGGCAAAACGCGGCACCGTTCTTGACTTTTCGTTGCTCGAGCGCAGCGGAAAACAAGTTTCTCTGGCCGATCTACGCGGCAAAATTTGGATTGCCGATTTCATTTATACGCATTGCACTGACACTTGCCCGCTGCAGACGGCCGACATGGCCAAACTGCAAGATCGTTGGTTGAAGGAACCCAAGGTCGAGCTGGTTTCTTTCTCGGTGGATCCCGAGCACGACACACCCCAGGTTCTTTCGCGTTACGCCGGCCGATTTAAAGCAGATCCGAAACGATGGCTGTTCCTAACCGGCCACCGCCCGGAAATCGTGCGCCTCGCCTGAACGAATGATAAAAATTACTGCGCATAAGTTTGCCTACGAGCCCGATCGTATCGATCTCAAGGTCGGTGAATCCGTCGTCTTGGAACTGACTTCCAAAGACGTCACGCACGGCTTCAAGATTCCTGACTTGGGATTGCGTGCGGATCTCGAGTCCGGCGAAACCGCGCGCGTGCGCCTGGTTCCGGAAAAAGCCGGTACGTTTGAATTTTACTGCGACAATTTTTGCGGCATCGATCACGAAAGTATGAGCGCCACCATCGTCGTGCATGAATCAGATGGCTGATAGTAAGAAGCCGTCTTATCCCTGAAGCCATCAGTATGTAACCACGAAACTACTTATTGCGATTTCCGGAACCTTAGACCACGGAGAAAGAACGCCAACGGCGCGATCGATAGGTTCCTTATAGAATTCCCAACCAAAGCAACGCCGCTGCGACAATCATAATAACGACGCCAAGGGGAACGCCGAGCTTTGCCCATTCGGTGCTTTTGATACGTAGTGCGTGCGCCGCAATGATGTTCGGAATATTGCCGGGGATGAGCATGCCGCCGGAGATCAATAGACCCAAGAGAGCGCTTTTGATTTGCGCGGTGCTGAGAGAAGGGCCGATCTCCGCCGCTGCCAACGTCGCATTGTCGAGGATCGCCGAGATCATATTGACCCAGAACAGAATCTGAGACGGCAGTTTGAGCAAATAGCTATCGATAATCGGCTTGAACCCGGCGCCGAGGAAAATCAACGCCATGACAAAGAGATAAACCTTGGCTGCCCTGATGAATACTTCACTGAGCTTTTCTTCATTCTTTTCCGCCGCCAAAGAATCGCCGCTATCTTCGAGCTCTTCGACGACAAGAAAAGTGCCGGCGATTCCTAAGACCACCACGGCGGGAATGACGGAGGAGGCGAGAAGACCAAACAAATAATTGAATGTGGCATGATACGGCGCGGCGCTTAATTTGGAGACGACGATCGTGGAGAGCGGCTCACCAAGAGGCGTGAGCGCCGCGCCCAATCCGATGGCAAAGCAGGCGATGATCGTCAGATTAATTTCTGCACGACGGTGCAGGGGCAGCACCGTGATCAATTCCACCAGCAACAAAGCTGCGATGATTGCCGAGATGATGCTCGACAATAAACCCAATACGATGATTGCGCTGCAAACGATCGCTTTGAGGGGTACGGTGACCAGAATCCGGCGCATTGCATGATCGATATATTTTCTCAAATAATGAAACAGCACGCCTGCACCGAGAACCGCAAGCGTGATGTTGATCGGCGCCATAAAGCCTTCATGAATAACTTCGGCGCTCCAGGCGTTGGAGAGTGAAGCGCTAAGAACTCCCATGATAAAAAGAAATGCCTCAAGGTTGGCCTCGATCTTTTTGTTCAAGAAAGGGCCGATCAGGACCACGACGAAAATCAAACCAAGGCCGGTCAGAATCATAGTCGTTGCTCTATGGGATCGCGACGATGTAAGCAATGGCGATGCCGGTATTCGCAACGGTTTGCAAGCAAGGCTGATTCGCCTGGTAATTCCCGGCTTGGATTGATAATGTCAGGCTAAATTTTTTACCGGAGTGCTAATGATCCCAGGTGCATTCAAAAGACGCCTTAAATCGCTGCTTGTTATCATCGCATTGCTCATCGACCAAGCGGCCTTTGCTCAGGAAATGAGCTTGCGCGCGGTTTACAACGCGCTGAGTGGCGTGATGGCGCCGATCTGGGTCGCACAAGACGCCGGGCTCTTCGTCAAACATGGTGTCACCGTCGATCTGAAATATTTGGCAGCGACCACCGCCGTGCAAGGCATGCTCGGCGGCGGCGAGGAGATTGGACTGGTGGGTAATCAAGGCATCGACGCCAAGCTCGAAGGCGCAGATTTGATCTATGTCGCCAGTGGTTTACCGGTATTTGTTTTTCAGGTTTACGCTCGGCCGGAAATCAAGAGCATGAGCGACTTGAAAGGCAAAGTCGTGGCGGTAACTCAACCCGCTGCCTCGACCGATTACGCGATGCGGATCGTGCTCAAAAAGAATGGCCTGGAGCCGGACAAAGACGTGCGTATTCTCTATGCGCAGGACATCAACGGTGTCCTGACCTCGGTGAGCGCCGGCAACGCCGCCGCCGGCATCATGTCGGCGCCCACTTCGATCCGCGCCAAAGCCGCCGGTTTGAAAATGCTCGTTGATGTGACCGGGCTTAAAATTCCATTTCTCTTTACTGGAGTACTTTCTTCGCCCCGAGTCGTGCGGGACAAGAGCGAAGCTGTCAGTCGTTTTTTGCGCGGCTATATCGAATCCTTGGCCGTGATCCGCAAAGATAAGGAAACCACCACCCGCTCCATGGCCAAATTTCTCAAAACCAGCGATGCCGCGGTACTGGATTCGGTTTACGAAGAATATAAGGATGTGTTTCCGGTCACCCCGCTCATATCGATGGCTGAAGTCAAAGCGGTGCTCGACGTGGCGAAAAGTCCCAAGGCGAAACAGATGAAGCCCGAGGAGTTTTTCGACAATTCCCTGGTTCAGAAAATTCAGGCGTCAGGTTTCATCGAACAGGTCAACAAGCGTTAGCGATGGTGTGATAGTCGCCGAATTCGCGGCTGGAGGAACATGCGATGGGATCCCTTGCGCTGCTGTTTTTGTTTTTCAGTTTGCTGTCCGGGTCGGCCTTAGGCCAGAGCGCTGAATTATTGAATCAGGCCAAGAAAGAAGGCGAGGTCATTTTGTACACCACCATGACGGTGGGGGATTTTGAGCATTTCAACAAGGCCGCAAAGGAGAAATACCCATTTCTGAGTATTCGCCATGTTTATCTAAGCTCCGCCCGCCAAACCGCACGAGTGATGCAGGAATTTCGCGCCGGCCGGGTGCAAGCCGATGTTTTGGGAAACAGCCCCGAGCCTTTGCTCTATCTAAAACAACAGGGGGTGCTCAGCGCTTACAAGTCACCGGAAACTGCAAATCTCTTGAAAGGCGCCTGGGATCCCGAAGGTTATTGGTCCGGCATGACCACCGATCTTCTGGTGACTGGCTTCAATCCGCGGTTGATTTCCCGAGCCGCGGCGCCGAAAAATTACGACGAATATCTGCGCCCGGCCTTTAAAGGGCAGCTCGCCGTCAATCGTGGCGTGCCTTATCCTTTGACCGGCATGGTTTCGCTCCTTGGCGAAGAGCAAGGCATCGCTTACTTCAAAAAATTATCGCAGCAAGACTTACGACTGGTGGAGGGCTACACCCATACCGTCAATTTGATGGCTGCCGGCGAATATCCGCTCACCGCTTTCATGCAGGTCTCGAAGCTCGAGGCTATGAAACGTAAAGATGCGCCAGTAGATTGGCTGCCGAGCGCGCCGACTCTCGCGACCATTTCCACGGTGGCGATAGTAAAAAATCCGCTGCACCCGGCTGCGGCGCAGCTGCTGATCGACTTCTATCTTTCAGCCGAAGGCCAACGTGGCTTGGCGGCGGCCGGAAAAATTCCGCTCCGCCGCGGCGTCAAAAGCCCGTCGCGCGACATCGATCAGCTGATGGAGAACGGCAATTTGCACGTGATTCTTCCCGAAGGCGGCTATGACCGTTACATGAAAATCTACAATGAATATCTCGGCGCGAGATGACGCGGCGTCTTATCGCGTAGTGCGCGATTACTTTCTGCCCGCGAGCTCTCGGTAAAACGAGCTTTTCTCCAGCCGCTGCCACGCAGTTTCGTCGACAATGTCTTCCATTTTGACGGATTTGACCTTCGGATTACCGAGCGCGAGAAGCCGCGCCATATTCTGAATTCCCGCAACGGTCGGCTTAATATCAAGACTGTAAAGCCATTGGAGCGCCTGATAGCCGATCTCCGCATCCTGCGGATTTTTTAGCCGCAAATTTTTCATCAGCGATTTCACCACTGCTTCTTTGTTCTGCGGTTTCTGTATGAAAGCCACGCTTTCGACAAAACCTCGCATGAGCGCATCGATGATCTGCGGATTCTGCCGGATATACGATCGACGCGTCGCCACTGCCAGTCCTTGGTATGGAATCGGCGCCTTACCAAGATCGAGGAGAACCGGAAACCCTTTTTCCTTGAGCGAGCGGCTGTAAACATAGTTTAGATAGGTCGCTTCGATGCCGCCGGACTCCAGAGACTGCGCCAGAACCGGCGAATCGCCGACAATCAACACGGTCATCTTATCTCGGTTCGGTTCCAAGCCTAGGTGCTCCAACGCAAGCATCGCCATCGACCACACGCCGCCGCCGATGCTTTGCACGCCGACGCGCTTTCCTTTCAGCTCTTCCGGAGTGTGAATTTGCGGTGACGCGATAAAGTCACCGTCGGCCTTATTGACGAGGCCGGCAAAAAACGCGACGTCGAAACCGCTCGTCGCGGCGCTGACCACAGAACCGGGAATGGTGTAGGCGATTTGAATATCTCCCGACGCCAGCGCCGCCATGGTTTGCGGTCCGCTTCGGATATTGATCACTTCGACATTGACGCCATGCTTTCGAAACAGCCCTTGCTCGGCGCCCAGCCACATGATCAAAATTTTCTCGCTGAACGCGCCATGCGCGATGCGCACGAGCGGCAGCTCGGCCGCGTGTACAGAGCTTACCCATAACAAAATCATGGCTGTGCGAACGCCTAGCCAAACGAGCGAATGGAATTGGAATGGGTTGGTCTCTTTCATGCAGCGATCCTCACAATGACGAGCGCGATTGGCGCGACCATAGGCAAACCAGCCTACGGCCGTCAAGTGGATCCACAAGAGTGCGCGCTTAAACTTGACAGGCGACAACCTTCGACGCTAAGCCTTCGGTGATACGAAGGAGCACACGATATGGCGGTTAACCCGGATAGCAACAAACGCATCAATCATGAAAAACTCTCCCGGTTCGTGCAAGCGGCCTTCGAGAAATTGGGCGTGCTGGCGGCTGATGCGCAGATTGCCGCCGAGACACTCGTGGCGGCGGATCTGCGCGGCGTCGACACCCACGGCGTGATCCGCTTTAGCCCGCACGCCTGGTACGTGAAATGGTTGAGCGACGGCTCGATGACCGCCAAGCCAAACATCCGAGTTATTTCCGAGACACCTTCGACGGCGCTTCTCGACGGCGATCGCGGCATGGGCATGGTTATTGGTCACCGCGCCATGGCATTGGCGATCGAGAAGGCGAAACAGTGCGGCATCGGTATGGTGGGTGTGCGCAACAGCCGCCATTACGGCATGTCGGCGCAGTATGCGATGCAGGCGCTGGCACAGGACATGATCGGCATCGCCATGACCAACGCCAGCCGGCAAGTGGTGCCGACATTCGGCCGTGAAGCGCGGTTCGGCACCAATCCGATGTGCTTCGCTGTCCCCGCCGATAAAGAGTTGCCCTTTGTTCTGGATATGGCGACGACAACGGCAGCGGCGGGCAAGCTCGAGCTTGCCGCCCGATTGGACAAATCGATTCCAACCGGCTGGGCATTAGACGAAAATGCCGAAGCAACTGACGACCCGCGCGTCGCGCAAAAGGCGCGGCGGCTGCTGCCCCTCGGCGGCTCGAGGGATAACGGCAGTCACAAAGGCTACGGCCTGGCGATTCTTGTAGAAATTCTCTGCGGGGTCTTGACCGGCACCTTGACCGCGCTCAATGCCGATCAGGATCCGCGCGGCCATTTTTTCGGCGCTATTCGTGTCGACGCTTTTCGTCCGGTGACGGAGTTCAAACGAGACATGGATCGGCTCATTCGTGAATTGAAATCCACTCCGCCGATCCAAGGCCAGAATCGAGTCTACGTCGCTGGCGAGATAGAATTTGAAACTGCCGAGGAAAGAGCCGAGCGCGGCATCCCTTTATTGCCGTCCGTTCTCAAAGGACTGCGCGAAGTGAGCGAGCAGCTGGACATGCCCTACAATTTGGAATGACTCTCGCGGAATTCTGCGCGATAAATTTCAGGGCCGACAGTTATGTCGGCCGCTACCTGAACATTCCTGACGACACCAGTTCTTTAATGAAGCGATCGTCGATGAATTGATCCCACTTGGCGCTTTTGGCTTTTGGCGTTGTCGATGACGCAAGCACAGCGTCGATTGCGGCCTGCGAGGGTGCGGGAACTTTTTCCCACGCCTTGTCGTAGGCGTCGAGCGCTTCGTTGAGCTGTGCCGGATCGGTGATCTTGGTGTATTTCGACATAATTGCGACCGCGTCCGCACGATTTTTGCGCAGAAAATCCAGCCCTTCGGCCGCGCTTCGCACGAAGCGCCGAACCACTTCTGGATTGGCGCTGATATACGAACGAGTCGTACCTATGGCATGCTGCACGAAGGGAATTTTCAGCTCGGTGACATTCAAGAGCTCCTTCAAACCAAAATTTCGCGCCGTCAGCGTGGCCGGCGGCGTGAGTAAGGCAGCGTCAATAACGCCTTGCTGCAGCGCTGCGACCAGTGCGGGGATTTCCTTTAAATAAACAAATTTCACATCCATGTCGGGCTTAAGACCGTTTTTCGTGAGCAGCATGTGCGCCGCAATGTCGCTTGGTGTGCCTTTGTTGGTCGCGCCGAAGGTTTTGCCCGCCAGTGCTTTGATATTAGCGATACCGGGTTGGCTATAGAGAGAAAACACGAAAGCGTTCACCGGACTCATTATGTACACCGTATCCGACCCGGCGAGATTTGCTTCGAGGATCTGCGGACCGGCGGTCACGAAATTGACTTTCCCCCCGACCAGCGCCTGCACCCCCTGATTCGTCGGTATGTGCGTCAGATCGACCTTAAGACCGTTCTTCTGAAAAAACCCCTTATCTTGGGCAATCCACAGATAAAGAGGATCGGTGGCGATGACGCCGTAAACTGCGGTGGTTTGAAGCAACGCCGGCTCGGCGGCTAAGCCCGGCTGTACTAAAGCTGCGAGGGCGAATAGGAAGAGGAGCGCAGCCCGGCAATTTTTTTTCGCGTCCCAAGTACGACGTTTCATCCTTTCACCTCAACTTCGCCGGTTAGTAGCTTCCGCGCGTGATCACTACTTCCTTGAGCACAACGTCTTTGTTCGGCCGGTCGCGCGCATCGCGCGGCACGTTGGCGATTGCAACAACGACCTCCTGACCTTTGACCACTTCGCCGAAGACGCTGTGTTTGCCATCGAGAAAGGGCGTCGCCTGGTGGGTAATAAAAAATTGGCTTCCATTCGTATTGGGTCCGGCATTCGCCATGGAAATGATGCCCGGTTTATTGTGCCGCAGTTCGGGACTGAACTCGTCTTCGAATTTATAACCCGGACCGCCGGTGCCATTGCCCAGAGGATCGCCGCCCTGAATCATGAAGCCCGGAATGACGCGGTGAAAAATGGTTCCGTTGTAAAGCGGACGCTTCACTTTTTCTCCCGTTTTCGGATCGGTCCATTCTTTAGTGCCACTAGCGAGGCCGACGAAATTAGCCACGGTCTTGGGCGCCTTGTCTTCGAAAAGTTGAATGACAATATCACCCATGCTGGTTTTCAAAGTCGCATAAAGCGGCGCTTTTTTTTCTGGGCTTTCAGCCGCCGTTCCAATCGATGTGCTTAAGAGCAATGCTGCTAAAAAAATAATTTTCCCGATCATGAATGCCTCATTTCTTTTCCAATTCGGCCATAACTTCTTTAACAAAACGCAAATCCATGTAATCGCGCGCCGGCCGCTTGGGTGGAACATTCAGTGCTACTGACTGCCAGTGTGCCATCAAATCGACGCCTTTTTCCGTGGGCAGAGGGATCAGCGCTTCCTTGACCAGGTTGTAAGCGTCGACGGCCTCGTCGCGTCCCATGTGCCAGTCCTTTATCATGGTTTGAATCGCATCTTCCGGATAATCACGGCTGTGGATGACGCCGCGCACGATGGCGCGGACCATGCGCTTGACGAATTGCGGTCTCTCTCTGATCGTTTTGCCGGTAGCCGCCAGACCGCTGAACGAAGTGTCCTTGAATACGTCAGCCAAATTGACGAGCCGCTTAAAACCGGCTTTGACGGCGACGTAATCCGAGGGCGGCGCCAGGAGTGCTGCCTGAATGATCCCCTGCTGGAGAGCGGCGATCTTCGGCTGGCTGCCGGGAATGCTGATGTACTGCACGTCCTTATCCGGATTCATCTTATAGACTTCCAACAGTGCCTTGGTCCCGGAAAATGTTGACCCGCCGAAGCTCACGCCGATTTTTTTACCCTTGAGATCGGTCACTTTTTGAATCTCCGGCGTCACGACCAACGAGAACGTCGGGCGTCCGATCATTTGCGCGAGCAAAACTATATCCGCGCCTTCCCAAATCGACGGCATCTGCGGTCCAACGGAGAAAATAAAATCGATCTGATTGCCAAGCAGCGCCTGTACAGCAGTGACGGCGCTGCGCACAGAAATCAGCTCAGCCTCGAGACCCTCGCGCTTGTAGAACCCTTTGTCGAGGGCCACAAAGGCAGGTAGAAATTGCACGTTGGTCGATGGGTAAGCTCCGCGCACAGGCTCGGCATGGACACTCGCCACGCCGAATATGCAAGCAATCGCGATCGTGACCGCGAGTGTCGGCAGCGTTGATCCTTTGCGACAGGTTTTGATCATCGTACCTCGGCTTTGAGCTCCTGGATCAAAGAAAGATCGAAAAATTTATACGGCGGAATGGAGAGAAAAGCCGGATCTTCATAGCTCATCGTGCGGAGCACGTTGAGAATCGCTTCTTCGGTGGGAAAAAGATCGGGCCGCGCATCAGCGCGCATGGCTTTGTAAGCGTATTCGAGACTGTCGGCATCGTCCATTTTAAGCACCTGCTGCATGACGGCGATAGTCGACGCTTTATCCGCCATCATGAGTCGGACCGAATCCGAAAGCCCGCGCAGATAATTTTTCACCATATCTCTGTTCTTGCTCACATAGGACCGCCGAGTCAGATTGATGCCCCAAATATACTCTAAGGGCACGGGGATCACAGTGAGCCCGAGCTTCTCCGCCTGCCGACCTTGAAGTGAAGAGATCAGAGTGGCATCGAGGTTGCCGGAAACTACCGCTGCGAGGCGAACCGAGGAGCCGCCCGATAGCGGCATGATCTGAGCATCGCTGCGCGGGTCGAGTCCGACCTTGGAAAGCATAAAGCGGATGTAGGCGTCAGCCCGCCCCCCCGCGCCGCTCGAAGCGATCTTTCGTCCTTTTAATTCTTTTAAATCTTTGATCTTCACTCGACTGGCGAGACTGTAAGGCGAGGAATTATTCCACGAAGCGAGCCCGACGGCATCGAGGCCTTGTTTGCCGAGATAAAAAAGTCCGGTCGAGCTGGAAGTGAGAAACTGCACGCTGTCGGACATCAGCGCCTGCATATTCATCTGCTCATTGCGAGTGGCGATCACTTCCACCGCAAGACCATACTTGCTGAAAACGCCTTTTTTGCCGCCGAGATAAATCGGCAATGCGCCGGTCAGCGCTCCTGGGGTGGCGATACGCAGCAGCGTTTCAGCGCAAGCAATCTGAGAGGAGGCAAATTTAGTAACGACAATGGTCGCGAGTACCAATAGGCGATAATAATGTTTCATAACCGGCACGTAACCTAAACAAACTGCACTGCGCGGTCAAGGAGCTGATCGTCAGTGATGCGGAAAGATCGATCCTTTGCTAAAATCTTCGCCCAAATCGCTGCGAGTTTGAGCTTTGCTGGCTTTTCAGGCCTTATTTCGAACACAGTGTTTTGACAATAAGATTAGTGAATGGTATAGCAAATTTGCCCTGAACAGGGGGAGCAAACGCATGGCATGGTTTGATCGGACCACAGGCAGTAAAAAGACGCCCGAGCCGCAACCGGAAAAGATTCCGGAAGCGCCCAAACCCGCCCCTGATCCAGCGCCGGCAGCGGCAGTCGCCCCGGATGTGAAACCCATTCTAGCGAAGCAAGAGATTCCACCGAAGCCGACTGAGCCTGAGCCCGTTGCCTACCTTTACAAAGGCAGTCGAGTAACCGGGCAGCTGAGTTTCCAGGGAGCGGTGCGCATTGACGGCTCGGTGGATGGGGAAATTCAATGCCAGGGAACATTGACGATTGGCGAAGGCGCCGATATTCGTGCCAAGATTTCCGGTCACGTGGTCGTTCTCCGCGGTAAGGTTGAAGGAAACGTAACCGCCAAAGAAAGACTCGAACTGATTGCGCCGGCACGGTTAACTGGCAACGTCGATACTCCCCGTTTGTTGGTCACCGAGGGCGTGGTATTTGACGGTAACTGCGCTATGGGAACAACAAAGCAAAAGGGTGGATTGACTTCACAGGGTGTGAGCGCGGACAAGCCTGCGGCGGCTCAAATCGCAAAACTGCAGGCCGATTCCAATAGTTAGACTTCGGTCGCCGTTAGTTTCCATCCCAAAAGCCTACGTTCATTATCGAAGGTAGGTTTTTTATTATTTTAGGCCTTGGTTTTTGCGTCGCCCGGCGGGAATTGTGTTCTCCGCCAGGAGCTCAAAAGCGGAATCGTACGAATGATTTCACTAGACATCAGCATTCTTTATCAAATGGTTCTGTTCGTTGTTCTGTGGCTGATTTTGAACAAGATTTTCTTCCAGCCCTATTTACGGCTGCTGGAACAGCGGGAGCGTCGAACCACGGGAGCGGAACACGATTCCGCTGACCTGGAGCACGAGGGCTCCAGGCTGCGCGCCCAATATGAGGAGCAAATCTCCCAAGCGCAGATCGCAGGCTATGCCGCTAAAGAAGTGATTGTTCAGGAGGGTCGCCAGCAGCGAGAAAAACTACTGGCCGAAGCTCGGCAGGAAGCTGCCAGTCATCTGGAGCGCGTGCGGCGCGAAGTGGCCCTCGCGCTGGAAAGAGATCGGCAGCTCGCAGCGCTTGAAGCCGAAGCCGTTGCCGGAGAAATGGTCAGCAAAGTGCTTGGAAGGACCGTCGCATGACCGTGGCGGATTTTTTTTCCGCTGCGCAAGCCTACGCGTCTGCTGCTGCGGAGGGCGAACACCACGGTCCGTCGATCAATGATGTTTGGTTTCAACTGGTCAACTTTATTATTTATGCGTTTATTATCGTTAAGTTCGGCTTCCCGTTAATCCGCGATTTCCTAAAAACGCGGCGCGACGAGGTCGTGGCCAAGATCGCCCAGGCTTCGGCAAAAAAACAAGCCGCCGAAGCTCTAGTCAGGGATTATCGCTCCAAGCTGGCGGGCCTCGGCAAAGAAGTCCAATCGTTACAGGCCATGCTGCGCGAAGAGGGCGAGAGAGAGAAGACTCGGCTCGTCAACGAGGCGCTCGCCACGGCAGTCAAGATAAAGGAAGACACCAATTTTCTCGCCGACCAGGAAGTCAAAACTGCGCGGCAAAAACTTCGCGAAGAGATCGCCGACGAGGCCGAAGCGACCGCGCGACAATTGATCGAGCGCAATATTTCCGCCGCCGATCAAAGTCGGCTGGTGGATGATTTTGTACGATCGGTGGGACAGACCCGATGACCGAAGGAAGCTTGGGGCGTCGATATGCGAAGGCGCTCTTTCAACTGGCGCGCGAAGCCGGCCAGGAAGAGAGAATCGGCCAGGAGCTCGAGCAATTTAATGGGGCATACAACCAGTCGGATCTGAAACAAGTCCTCGTCAATCCCGCCTTCGCGCTCGATGTCCGTAAAAAAATTCTCGAGCAAGTCACCCAAGCCGAGCAGTTATCAGACCTGACCAGACATTTTTTATCGCTGCTTGCGGATCGCGACCGATTGTCTCACCTCGCGGCGATCGTCAGCTGCTATCGCCGGTTGCTCAATGAGGCGAAGGGACGGGTCGAGGCCAAGGTCGTGAGCGTAAGCCCGCTGGAGCCCGACCGGCTCGAGCAGTTGCGCGGTCAGCTGCGCGGGGTTTCAGGCAAGGACGTGGTGCTACAGCAGGAAACTGATCCCGACTTGCTCGGCGGCTTACTCGTCGAACTGGAAGGCAAAGTCTACGACGGCAGCATTCGCACGCAGCTGGAAAATATGAAACAGCGCATCGCGCGCGGGTATTAAGGAGCTCAGGCATGGAAATCGGCACGGCGGAAATCAGCCGAATCATCAAAGAACAGATTCGGGACTACGACAAGACAGTCGAAATACAGGAAGTCGGCACGGTGTTGTCCACCGGTGACGGCATTGCCCGCATCTATGGTCTCGACAAAGTGGCCGCCGGTGAGCTGTTGGAATTTCCCCATCATATCTACGGGGTGGCTCTCAATCTTGAAGAGGATAATGTGGGCGCGGCGCTTTTCGGCGAAACTCACATGATCAAAGAAGGCGATACGGTCAAAAGAACCGGCCGCATCGCTGAAGTCCCGGTCGGCAAAGAGCTGATCGGTCGTGTGGTGGATGCCTTGGGCGAGCCCATCGACGGTCGCGGCCCCATCGATACCAAAGAGCGCCGGCGCATCGAACTCAAGGCGCCCGGCATCGTCGCGCGCCAGCCCGTAAAGGAACCTTTACAAACGGGCTTGAAAGCGATCGACGGCATGATTCCGATCGGCCGCGGCCAGCGCGAGCTGATTATCGGCGATCGCCAGACCGGCAAAACCGCCGTCGCCATCGACGCCATCATCAATCAAAAGGGCGGCAACGTTATTTGCATCTATGTCGCCATCGGCCAGAAGCGCTCCACCGTCGCACAGGTCGTCGATAGACTTAGAGAGGCCGGCGCCATGGAATATTCCATCATAGTGGCGGCGACGGCGTCTGAATCCGCCCCGCTGCAATTCATCGCGCCGTACTCCGGTTGCACTATGGGCGAACAGTTCCGCGACAATGGCGGACATGCCCTGGTTATTTATGATGATCTGTCGAAACACGCGGTTGCCTACCGCCAGCTATCGCTGCTGCTGCGCCGCCCGCCGGGACGTGAAGCTTACCCGGGCGATGTTTTCTATTTGCATTCACGGCTGCTCGAGCGCGCGGCCAAAATGAGCGATCAGCGCGGCGGCGGTTCGCTGACGGCGCTGCCGATTATCGAGACCCAAGCTGGGGATGTTTCCGCCTACATTCCGACCAACGTCATTTCGATCACCGATGGGCAGATTTTTCTGGAGAGCGATCTGTTCTATTCTGGCGTCCGTCCTGCGATCAACGTCGGCATTTCCGTCTCACGGGTCGGCGGCAACGCACAAATCAAAGCAATGAAACAGGTGGCAGGCACCTTGCGCTTGGAGCTCGCGCAATACCGCGAAATGGCGGCCTTCGCTCAGTTCGGCTCCGATCTCGATCAAGCCACTCAGCGCCAGCTTAACCGCGGATCACGATTAGTCGAATTGCTCAAGCAGGGGCAATATCAGCCGCTGCCGGTCGAGAAACAGATTTTGATCATCTTTGCGGGGACTAACGGCTTCGTCGATGAGCTGCCGCTCACAGCGTTGAAGAAATACGAGCAGGAGCTCTATTCCTTTGTCGAGTCGAGGCACCCGGACGTGTTCGCCGACATTTTGAAGAAACGCGAACTGGACGGCGATCTGCGCGGCAAAATGACCAAGACGCTGGAAGAGTTCAAAGGAGTCTTCAAGCCCTAAGTTTCAGGACTGAGTGCTGAGTTATGAGGACTGAGTAAAGAGGAACTCAAGCCTCAGTCCTTGTGCCTCAGTCCTAACAAGTTATGGCGACGCTCAAAGCGATACGTAAGCGGATCAGCTCGGTCCGCAACACGCAGCAGATCACCAAAGCCATGAAGATGGTTTCGGCTGCCAAGTTGCGTCGCGCCCAAGAAGCGGCAGTGGCGGCGCGTCCTTATGCCGAAAAAATGACCGAGCTTTTGAAAAACGTCGCCGCCCGGGTTGCCATCGAAGCACACCCGCTGCTGCAAACACGCGAAGAAAAAAAGATCGATCTCGTCCTATTTACTTCGGACCGTGGCCTTTGCGGCGGTTACAATGCCAACTTGATCCGCGCTGCGGAAGCTTTTATCCGGCGCCATACTCCCGATAAAGAAGTCGAGCTGACCCTGGTCGGCCGCAAAGGCGCCGATCATTTTCGCCGTCGGCGCGCGCCCATCGCCGATCGTTACCTCAATGTCCTGGCGACAGGCCCGGACGAACTTGCGGCGGCCATCGGCCAGAAGCTGATCTCGCGTTTTATCAATCGCGAGACCGACGCAGTATATATTCTTTACAGCCATTTTCGCTCTGCGCTTTCTCAGGTGCCGACTCTAGAGAAGCTTTTGCCCGTTTCATTGAGCGAAACCAACGATGCCGAGGCGCAACAACTCACGGAATATCTATACGAGCCCAGCATCGAGCAACTGCTGGCGAGTTTGTTGCCGCGCATCACCGATGTCGCCGTGCAGCGGGCGCTACTCGAGGCGACAGCGAGCGAACACGGGGCACGCATGACCGCGATGGACTCCGCCACCAGCAACGCGTCGAAGATGATCGGCAGCCTGACCCTGCAGATGAACCGCGCACGCCAGGCGTCGATCACCCGTGAGCTGATGGAAATTGTCGGCACGGCGGAAGCATTGAAGTAATCCTCTCCTTCACCCTCGCCACAGCGCGGGGGGAGGAAAGAGGTGGGGCGAACACGAACACGTTTTGGAGGTTGCTATATTATGGGCATGGGTAAAATCACCCAGGTTCTAGGCGCCGTGGTCGACGTGGAGTTTTCCGACTCCTCGCTTCCTCCCATTTACAACGCGTTGAAAGTTTCCAATCCGGCGATCAGTGATCAGCCCTGGAATCTCGTCCTGGAAGTGGCGCAGCACCTGGGTGAAAACACGGTGCGCTGCGTCGCTATGGATACCACCGAAGGTCTGGTGCGCGGCATAGAAGTCATGGATACTGGCGACGGCATCACGGTTCCGGTGGGTGAAGAGACTCTGGGCAGAGTGCTGAACGTGATCGGACAGCCTGTCGACGAGATGGGTCCGGTAAATGCAAAAAAAACTTATCCGATTCACCGCCCGACACCGGAGTTCGTCGACCAGGAAACCAAAGTTCAGGCCCTCGAGACGGGTATCAAAGTTGTCGACTTGCTCGCCCCGTATGCGCGCGGCGGTAAGATCGGCCTGTTTGGCGGGGCCGGCGTCGGCAAGACGGTTATTCTCATGGAGTTGATCAACAATGTCGCCATGAAACACGGCGGCTACTCCGTGTTCGGCGGCGTCGGCGAACGGACCCGCGAGGGCAATGACCTTTGGCTCGAAATGAAAGAGTCGGGCGTTATCAACAAAGCCTCGCTGGTCTACGGCCAGATGAACGAGCCGCCCGGCGCACGCGCCCGCGTGGCGCTGACGGCTTTGACGTTGGCGGAATATTTTCGCGATGATGAAGGCCGCGACGTGCTTTTGTTCCTGGACAACATCTTTCGTTTTACTCAGGCGAATTCCGAAGTCTCGACTCTACTCGGCCGTATGCCTTCCGCGGTCGGTTATCAACCGACTTTGGCCACGGATTTGGGCGAGCTCCAGGAACGGATCACGACTACGCACAAGGGCTCTATTACGTCCGTCCAGGCGATTTATGTTCCGGCCGACGATTTGACTGATCCCGCACCGGCGACCACCTTCGCGCATTTGGATGCCACCACTGTTCTGTCGCGCCAGATCGCCGAGTTGGGAATCTATCCTGCGGTGGATCCGCTCGATTCAACTTCGCGTATTCTCGACCCACTCGTCGTGGGCGCCGAACATTACGATGTCGCGCGCCAAGTTCAGGTGATCTTACAGCGTTACAAAGATTTGCAGGACATCATCGCCATTTTGGGCATGGACGAGTTATCGGAGGAAGACCGCCTGACCGTGGCGCGGGCGCGGAAAATTCAGCGTTTCCTGTCACAGCCGTTTCATGTCGCGGAAGCGTTCACCGGCACTCCCGGCGCCTATGTGGAATTGAAGGATACCATCCGTGGCTTCAAAGAGGTGGTCGACGGCAAGCATGACGACATTCCGGAACAGGCTTTTTACATGGTCGGCACCATCGAGCAGGCGGTCGAAAAAGCCAAAAAGATGGCAGCAGCGTGAGAAAAGTATAGGGACGAGGCATTAAACACTAGAGGATTTCAGCCTCGCATTCGAAATGGCAGACAAAATCAGACTGAGAGTGGTGACGCCGAGCCGATTGCTTCTCGACGAGGATGTCGACGAAGTGACGGCCCATGGAGAACTAGGTGAGTTTGGCGTCCTGCCCAATCACATTGCATTCTTATCGACCCTCGTCGCCGGGGAGCTGAGTTACAAACAGGGCGCGGCACGGCGAACGTTAGTGGTGAGCGGCGGTTATGCTGAAGTTTTGGATAATGTAATGACGGTGCTCGCGCCGAGCGCGGAGTTCGCCTCCGAAATCGATGTGAACCGCGCCGAACGCGCCAAAGCGCGTGCGGAAAGGACGATGGCGGAAACCAACCGCGAGGCTCCTGAATTTAATCTCGCCGAAGACGCATTTCATCGGGCGGCGGCGCGGCTCGAGGTTGCGGGTAAGGAAACAAGACGATAGAAAAAGAGAGAGAGATAAGGAGGACGTTTTATGGCCGATGCCGCTAAGCAAGAACCCGTCGTAACGATGTGGAGTAAGGAATTCACCTATGATCGCTGGATGAAATCGAAGGGCATTCCGATTCACCGGGGTTACTTCATTGAAGACTTGCGTACGGTCGAATTGGAATGGTGGGAAGAGCGGGGCTGTAAATCGGCATTTATCCAGTTACTCGGGCAGGAGGGCGTGAGCGCCTCCCGGGTCTCGGAAATTCCTCCGGGCAAATCCTTGCCGCCGGTAAAGTTCGCGCTCGATGAAATTGTCTACGTGCTTTCGGGTCGCGGTTTGACCACCGTGTGGGCAGGGGAAGGCAAACCAAAGAAAAACTTCGAGTGGCAGGAGCACTCGATGTTCCTGGTGCCGCGCAATCACTGGCATGTGTTCAGCAATATGCAGGGCGACAAGCCGATTCGGCTCTTTCACTACAGTTACATGCCCATGGCGATGTCGGCGCTGCCTGAGCCGGATATGTATTTCAACAACCCTTATGAACCCAAGATTACCGTGTCGGACGGGGATTTTTATTCGGAAGCGAAAATGGTTCAGGCCAAGGATGCTGACGAAGGGCTCGGCATGCGCGCGTTCTGGTACGGCAATTTTTTTCCCGATATGCGCGCCTGGAACAAGCTCGATGCCAACGAGCGCCGCGGCGCCGGCGGCAAGAGCGTGTTCATGCAATTTCCCAATTCGGAGCTAACCGCGCATATGTCGGTGTTCGCGCCCAAAACCTACAAGAAAGCGCATCGCCACGGCCCAGGCCGCGCGATTATCATTCCTGCCGGCGAAGGCTATTCGATCATGTGGGAAGAAGGCAAAGAGAAAATCGTCTGTCCATGGCACGAGTGCAGCATGATCACCCCGCCCGATAAATGGTTTCACCAGCACTTCAACGCCGGCAAGGACATGGCGCGTTATCTTGCGCTTCATCCGCCCATGCAGTTTCACGGTCACGCGGAAAAAGTCGAAGACCGGGCCAAGGATCAGATCGAGTACCCAAGGGAAGATCCTTTTATTCGGCAGAAGTTCGAACAGGAGTTGGCGAAACGCGGTATCAAGAGCGAAATGCCTCCGGAGTGCTACAGCAACCCGGACTATGAATGGTCGAAAGCGATGGGTAAGCAATAACGACAACAATTCTCAAAAAGCGCTTTTAGAGAATCCCCGCTCCAGCGAGCGGGGATTCTTTATTTTCAGAAGGACACCGATAATGGCAGACAGAGGCAAAATCATGCACGATGATATCTATGATCATGACCATCCGGACAATTTCATCATCAAAGAAGATGAAATCGTCACCGATATCGAAGGGCTCGAAATGTTTTCGCTCAAGAGCGTCGGTATCGATATTGGATCTTCGACGTCCCACCTGATCTTCTCCCACATCACCTTGCGCCGCGAAGGCGCGTCGCTTTCGGGAAAATTCAAGGTTACGAACCGCGAGGTGCTGTATCGTTCGCCGATTATGCTGACGCCATATCTCTCGGCCACCAAGATCGACACCGATAAGGTGAACGATTTCATTCACGCGGCATACAAAGAAGCCGGTTTGACTCCTGAGGACGTCGACACCGGCGCGGTGATCATCACTGGCGAGGCGCTAAAGAAGGAAAATGCCCAGCCCATCGTCGAGAACTTTGCGAAATATTCCGGCAAGTTCATTTGTGCCGCGGCGGGCCATAATCATGAAGCGTTGCTGGCGGCTTACGGCTGCGGCGCAGTGGATCTTTCCAAAGGCGAGCACAAGACGGTTCTCAACGTCGATATGGGCGGCGGCACGACCAAGTTCTCGCTGGTCGAAGACGGCGTGGTGACGCAAACCGCCTCCATCAATATCGGCGCGCGCCTGATCGCCTTCGACGACGATGACACGATTACCCGCATCGAACATGCCGGCCGCGCGATGATGAAAGAGCTCGGTTACAAGATCGATCTCGGCCAAAAGATCACCGAAAAGATGAAAGAGGATTTCGGCGCCTACATGGCGAAGATTCTTTTCGAAATCATCGAGCAGGGGCCGAAATCGCCCATGGCAAAATCCCTGATGGTCACGCCGCCGTTCGTTAATTATGCCGGTTTCGGGCAGGTGCAGCACATCGTCTTCTCCGGCGGTGTTTCCGAACATGTTTATGATCGCGACCCGAGGGCCTACGGCGACATCGGACCGGTATTGGGTAGGAACATGCGCGAGTATTTAAAAAAGTTGCCCGCCGGCGTGCTGCGCGAGCCCATCGAAGGAATCCGTGCCACGGTCATCGGCGCCGGCGAGTACACCATCCAAGCGAGCGGTAATACCAGCTATGTATCCAATGAAAAGGCCTTGCCGGTGCATGGTCTGAAGGTGATCCAGGCGCCGATTCGCGACGGCGAATTGGTCAGCGAAGCGCTGCGGCAGTCGCTGCGCAAGTTCGACTTGCCCCGTTTCACTTCCGGTCTTGCATTGTCTTTGACGGTAAGCGGTGTGCCCGATTATCAGTCGGTTCGGCGGATCGCCGAAGGCGTGGCGGAAATCCTCAAGGAATCCGATGACGCGAAATGCCCGCTCTATTTAACTTTGGACCTGGATATCGCCAAATCCCTCGGCAGTATGCTCAAAGAAGAATTCAAAGTCGCCCGTGATATCATCGCGGTGGACGGGATCGAGGTCGGCGACCTGGACTACATCGACATCGGCGAATGTCTGGGCATTACAGAGGTTATTCCGGTGACGGTCAAATCGCTGATGTTCCCGACCACCCACGACGATTGATCGGTGCTTGGTTCATACCGCCTCCAGGATTTTCAATCGGGTCCGAGTTCCGACGTAGCGCGAAACGTATCCTTCGATACGGGCCCGCTGTCCACCTCAGGGGGGGTCGGTGTAGGACCGATTTCCGAGTAGCGCGGCGCGTATCGAGGACTATCCGAAAATATTTGTTTCAGATTTGGTGGGTGATATGACTTTTACTAGTCACTGAGAGGAGCACGGTCATGTCCAAAGCGATGCAAGCCGAACGGAAAATGTGGAGCAAAGTTTACAGCTATGACGAGTGGATGGACGCTCAACGTATTCCGATCTATCGCGGCTACTACATCGAAGACTTGCGGACCCTCCAGTTGGGCTGGTGGCAGCCGCGCCAGTGTCATTCCGCCTTCATCCAGCTCGTCGGCCAGGAGGGCGTCACGTCGGCGCGCGTCACGGAGATTCCTGCGGGTAAGACTTTGCCGCCGCTCAAATTCGCCTTGGACGAAATTGTTTACGTCGTCGAAGGCCGTGGGCTCACGACGATTTGGGCCGGAGAAAAGCGGCCGAAGAAAACTTTCGAATGGCAAAAACACAGCATGTTTCTTCTGCCCCACAACTACACGCATCACTTCAGCAACATGCAAGGCGACAAACCGGCGCGCTTGCTGCATTACAATTACATGCCGCTCACGCTCTCCGGCGTGCGCGATGCCCATTTCATCTTCGGCAACTCCTACGAAGGGCCGGATATCCAGAACGAAATGGATTTTTACTCCGAAGCGAAAATGATCTCGCAGCAAAATCTGGACGAATCCTGGGGACGGCGCGCTTATTGGTACGGCAATTTCTTTCCCGACATGCGCGCCTGGGACAAGCTGGACAGCAACGCCCGGCGCGGTGCCGGCGGGCGTAGCGTCTATATTCAGTTTCCCGACTCCGAAATGTCCTGTCATATGTCGGTATTCGATGCGCGTCTGTACAAGAAGGCGCACCGCCATGGCCCCGGCCGAGTGATCGTCATTCCGGTCGGCGAAGGTTATTCCATAATGTGGGAGGAAGGCAAAGAAAAGATCGTGGTGCCATGGCATGAGGCGAGCTGTTTCGTGCCGCCCAACAAATGGTTTCACCAGCACTTCAACGCTGGCGGCGAGCCGGCGCGCTATCTCGCGCTCCATCCGCCTATGCAGTTCCATGGGCATGCGGAGAAAGTCGAGGACCGCGCGAAAGATCAGATAGAGTACGTCAACGAAGATCCCTGGGTCCGGGAAAAGTTCGAAAGCGAGCTGGCCAAGCGCGGCCTCACATCTTTAATGCCGTCGGAGACCTACACCAACCCTGATTTTGAATGGAACTGGAAGCCGTTTCTGAAGAGCGCAAAATAGAGATTGCATAACCGCCGACATCCTCGATTTACGTGAGATGCGTGAGATGTCGGATTGACAGGCGCGAGCTTTCTCATTTAGAGTGCCGACGATTAAACTTTATTCTGCCGAAAATCATAGGAGGTCTGAAATGATCGTCGAAAATCACGCCAAGGGCAAAATCTTCTGGCCCAATAAGCAGCGCGTCGCGGTTGCGATCACTTTCGATTTTCAAGGCGGTGAGCCCGTTCGGCCTGGTCCCAATGGTAAGTTGAATAACGAGGACTATGCGGAAGCGGAATATGGTCCCAAGACCGGCATATGGCGAATTCTCAGAATGCTCGACGAAGTTGATGTGAAAACCACGTTTCTCACCTGCGGCGGCATCGCCGAGCGATATCCCGATGCGATGAAAGCGATCACCGAGCGCGGCCATGAAGTCGCGAGCCACGGCTATCACCATGAGATCGCGCGCGATCTCAGCCGTGAGCAGGAGCTGGACTGCATCCGGCGCACCACCGACATGCTCCTGAAGCGAACCGGCAAGCGACCCGTGGGTTGGCGCACTTGCACCCAAAGCAACAACACCGTCGAATTGCTCATGGAAGAGGGCTATATTTGGAATAGCAACTCCTTCGCCGACGACCTCCCGTTCGTTTGGGAAAACAGCCAGACCCGTTTAGTCGAGCTTCCGCGCCAACCTTTCGGCGACGGCAGGCTTTACGGCCATCAAAACCGCGCTGGCGACCATCCCGAGAACGCGCTGCGTTTGTGGAAACGCTTCTTCGATGATCTTTACAAGGAATCGGCGCTCGGCCCGATGTTTACCACGTTCCAACTGCATCCATACGTGTCCAGCAGATTGGGTAGGACCAGCGCGCTCAAAGAGATGATCGAATACATGAAAGGTCATGAAGGTGTGTGGTTTGCGACCGGCATCGAGATCGCCAACTGGTGGCTCGTGCAAAATTTTTCCGAGCAGCCAGCGCCAGTCCGCATCGCTGCGGTATCCTGAAATTCCGCTACTTATCTT